>JAQUHH010000141.1 GCA_028683685.1 Bacteroidales bacterium | reverse complement strand
ATGCGTCGGTACAAATTACGGCTTCTCATAATCCAAAAGATCATAATGGATTAAAAATTTCTGGCAGCAATGCTCTTCCCATTGGCTATGACACAGGACTTGGGAAACTTGAAGAATGGATAAAAAAGGACAAAATAGAGATTGCCAAAGTAAAAGGGAAAATAATTCCACATCAAGTAAAAGAGGAATACATCCAATTTTTGAAAAAATACACCAAAGACATTTCTAATTTAAATATTGCCATAGATTGTTCTAACGGCATGGCTGCTTTGCTTGTAAAAGACATTTGGGGCGACAGCGTTTCATATTTGTATGAAGAACTGGACGGTACTTTCCCAAATCACGAACCCAATCCTTTGGAAGAAGAAAATGTTGAGGATTTAAAAAAATTAGTCCTAAAAAACAAATCTGATATTGGTGTTATTTTCGATGGAGATGCCGACAGAGTTATGTTTGTTGACGAAAAAGGAAAATTTATCCGTCCCGACTTAATGATAGCGGTTTTAGCCGATTATTTCCTTATTGAAAAACAAGAAAAAGGATGGGTTATCCAAGATATCAGAACTTCCAAATCGGTAAGCGAATACATTGATTCACTGGGAAGTAGGACGTATATGTGGCGAGTGGGAAGAGCTTATGCAGCTTTGAAACTTCGCGAAATTGATGGGATTTTTGGCGGTGAACTTGCCGGACATTATTATTTCCGCGATTTTTTCTATTCCGACTCTGGAATGTTGGCAGCCATTCTGATTTTAAATATTATTTCGAAAGCAAAAGAGAATGGAAAAACCTTGTCGCAACTTATAGAAGCCATTGACAAATATTCCAATTCTGGTGAAATAAACTTTATCGTACAAAACAAAACCGAAGCCATGGAAGCTGTGGTAAATCATTTTATTAAAGATGAAGAACCTACTGCAAATCACGATTTTGATGGCTATCGTATTGAATATAAAGATTGGTGGTTTAATATTCGCCCATCTAATACAGAACCTTATTTAAGGCTTATTTTGGAAGCAAAAAACCAAGATATGCTAATCGAAAAAAGAAAAACGATCGAAAATATCATTGCTCGTTTCCAATAATAAATGAAAAAAGCAAGGACAAGCATTCTTATTATTTGTCTTTTGTGTTTTTCTTTTGGAAACAGCACAAATAATTCTAGCTTTTCTGAAAGCACCCAACCAGCCTACCCTGACAGCATTCTGAAAAACAGGATTATTCCTGTTGCAGCAGCATTTTCTGGAGTTTATGCGGGTTCTATGATAACACTCTATTCGGCTTGGTATAAAGACTATCCCACTGGAAAATTTCACTTTTTCAACGACAATCTCGAATGGCTACAAATGGATAAAGCCAGTCATGCCCTTGCTGCCTACTCCATCAGCAGATATACGTACGAAATATTCAGATGGACAGGCATGGACAATAAAAAGGCTGTACTTTGGTCTTCTGTTGCCAGTTTTGGATTTCAAACCAGTTTTGAAATATTTGACGGATTTTCCCAAGAATGGGGTTTTTCATGGGGCGATGTTGTTTCAAATGGAATTGGAACCTCCCTTTTTGCGGCCCAACAGTTGCTATGGCAAGAACAATATATTCATATTAAATATTCTTACCAAGGAACTCAGGAACCAAATTATCGTCCCAATTTGCTAGGAAGTTCTTATCCGGAGAGGTTTATAAAAAACTACAATGGAATTACCGTGTGGACAAGCATCAACCCCAGTCTTTTTCTTCCTCATGAATCTTCGTTTCCCAAATGGCTTAGCCTAGCAATCGGATACAGAGCCAGTGGAATGACCGGAGGTTTTGAAAACCCAAGCCAAATAAACGGCACAATCATCCCTCATTTCGATCGACAAAGACATTTTTATTTAGCTCCAGACATTGATTTAAGTAAGATTAAAACAAAAAACAAAACGCTAAATGCTATCCTTTTCAGTTTAAATTACTTCAAATTTCCACTACCTGGCATCAGTTTCACCAACAAACAAGGATTTAGAGCTCATTGGATAGTATTTTAAGAAAACACATTTAAAAAAACCTTCTACGAATACAAAACAACATTGTTAATATTAGCCAATTACTTGACTTGTATTATAAAAAAATATAATTTTGAAGAATTATTAAACAAAAAACAACAATATGGAAATTAAAGATTTTATCAAAAAACCAGTCATCGTCTTGACTGCATTAATTCTAATTAATTTCGTATCTAATCCTTCCTTATTATAGAATAAATCTCGGCATGTGGGGAAGTTATTCCAAAAGCGGAATCGGCTTATTTTTCAGTATTTTCGATTCTTTTAGCTTCTTAAATTTATTAACTATTCTAATTCCAGCAGCTGCGGGATATCTTCTTTTCCAATTATGGAACAAGGAAACAAATTTAGTCATGATTTTAAAAATAGTTTTAGTCATCATGCATGCTTTCTTATTTATTTATATTGCCTTTTTAGCTGATAAAGCCTCCATCAAATTTGTAGGTTTTGGACTGTGGTTATCTCTTATTTTATCCATCGGTCTTTTCTTTGATGACAAAATTGAAGGATTGGTTTGCAAAAACAAAACTCAAGAACCTCAAGAATAATTTAATTCATATTTTCAAAAAAAGCTGTTCATTTTGGACAGCTTTTTTCATGTTATACCTATCATCTTTTAATTAAAACGGCAATATAATTCATAACTTTCTGACCAAAGTTTCTCCTGACTTCGACACTTTTTTTAAATCATTTTACAAACACCAATTAATCAATTATTTAGAGAACTTAATTCAACGAAATGGGTGAATCGTTTTTTTTTAAATCCAAAAAATAAATATCAAATGAATTGATTTTGTCATAAAATTTGCAACATCGAAGCAAATTTTTCGCCAAAATCATTTATACTTTTTAACATCATACCCCGCATTTCATGCGGGGCTATTAATATTCGACACCTCGTCGCAATTTTTAACAAAATCGTGATTGTAATTAGCAAATTTAATTTCACCAGTTTTGCGCAATTGGATTTTCCCTTTTTCAATTAGGGTGAAGCGTTGTTGAAGTCAGGAAAACGGCAATATAATTCATAACTTTCCGACCAAAGTTTCTCTCTAAACTTCATTCAAATAAAACATCAAAAAAACAAGCTCATTCTCATTTTAAGGAGAATTTGTAAATATTTCGCCCTCTCGAGCCCACAATTACAGAACTTCCTATAACAAGTGGAGATGATTCAAAATTTTGAGCCATTCGCTTCTTAAACAAAACTTTCCCTTCACTACCTTCGATGATATATACATTTCCAACTACATCTCCTGTAAAAATAAAAAGCGAATCATGTTCATTATAAAATGGCACTGGTGAGGACCACGACCAAGCATCTAATCTCAATTTCCACTTAACATCACCATCATCTTTGGCAAATGCAATCAAATCTGCCTTTAATGAAGAATCGGGCAAAGAAACCATACAATAAATAAAATCGCGACAATTTCCATCTCCTAAGAGTGGCGTTGAGAACATACCACCATCGTATTTTTTTTCATTCATTATTAAATTTCTGCAATTGATTCTTTGTTTCCAAATAAGTTTTCCATTTAACCCATTTAACTTGACTATCTGAGACACTCCTTTATCCCCTTGCAAATCCACTTGTGAACCTGCATAAATATATGGAATATTCTTTTCTTCCTCAATCACAATTGTAGCATCATTATCATCAATATTATGAAAATGCCAAACAGGCTTCATCGTATTAAGATTAAGACAAATAATATTCCCATGATTATCTCCAAAATATCCATAATTTTTAAATACTGCTATGGACGATTCAATTCCTGGAGCAGTTTTCCCTTCAAACCTATAACGTAACACAGAATGAAGAGCAAGACCATCATTTAGACGTAAAAACTTATAAATCAATCCATTTTCACCGGGCCAAAAAAGAAATTGTCCGAGTGCAATGGGAGATGAATCAAAAGCGCCCCAGTTTTTCCATGCAAAAGAATTCTGACCTGAAATAAATTGGATTTTTTCATGAGAAAACAAATCAATAACCGTAATTCCAATCGCAGTAGTACAACGAGGTACACCTTGCCCCACATATAAAAGACCATTCAACGAAGGATCAATACTGGGTGTGCCTTTTAGTGTATTACCAATAGAAATACTCCTCCGGGTAGGTATTCCTGTTTCAGGATTAAGAAAAAAAACATCGCCACATAAAGAAGCAAAAATTATTTCGTCATTCGGAACATCATAAATCAATGTATCATTCACTTGAGAAAAATGATATTTTAACGAATCAGGCCATTTTATCAAAAGAGGTTGTCCTGTCCATCCTGTGCCACCACCCCACTGACCATATTTCGTTGTTACAGTATCAAATGGAGTACTAAAAACCCATTCTATTTCAACAATGCTTGGGCTTCCAATAATTCTTCCTTTATTGGGATGATTTCTAGCAATTCCACCTCTAAATGTAAATACACCTGCATTGTTTAAATATATATCATCCAAAGAATTCAACTCAGCAATAGAAAGTGTGTCATATCGTTTTATTTCAAAATCCATCAACTTAGCAGATGGGAAAATAGTATCAGGGAGATATGAAAATAGAGGAACAGTATCAACAAATTCATTCATCTCTTCGTTTTTTGAAGAATTTGCCTTAAAAGTGTCCCAAAAAAAATAAAACAAAGCAAAGACTACTATAAATAAAGCTATTAAATGGCTTTTAAAAAACTTCATTAAAACATTATACTTTTATCATTATTGAAAGAAACGATGCAAAAATATAAAAAAACCAATACTCCAATTTAATTAAAGCTAATTTAGTCAATATTTCTCTTATAAAAACACGTTATTAATAATGAAACAAGCATGTAAATCAATTACAATCAAGTAATTGATTATAAAGAGTTCCATACAACCATAGTTTAAAAAAATAATCGTATGAAATAATAGAAAAATACAGTAAACAAATTACAAGAAAAAAAGTGGTTTTTGAACCACTTTTTTTATGTTTGCAAATAAATCCATAGATTATGTTTAATAAAATTCTATTTCCCATATTCATAGCTTTCGGACTGCAATTATCAGCCCAAAAAATATGGTTTGATGCAGACGACAGTTTATCGAAAGTGAATTATTATTACGGACTTCCCATTAATTCAAAAAAAACAGATAGCTATTATATTTTCAAAAATCAATATGCACTCAGTTACAATCCTCAAAAATCGACTGCCAATTGGGTAGCTTGGAATCTAAACAACGGATGGATAGGAGAAACCGACCGTTATAAAGGACAATTTATCACAGATACAATCATCCCCAAGAAGCATTATAGAGCAAAACATAAAGATTATACAAATTCTGGATTTGACAGAGGGCACATTGTCCGCAGCAAAGAACGGTCGAATAATGAAATAAACAATAGGAGCACTTTCTTAATGAGTAACATTTTCCCACAAACTCCTGATTTAAATAGAGGTCTTTGGCTTAATTTTGAATACTACTGCGAAAAACTTTGCACCCAAGAGGATAAAAATCTTTTCATTTACGCTGGAGGTGTTTTTGTGTCTGACTCAACACTACACGGAAAGGGAAAAATTGCCATTCCCGACTCTTGTTTTAAAATTGTAATCATCACCGATTTCAACAACAAACTGCCTCAAATTAATAAAAACACAGAGATTATTGCTGTTATGATGCCTAATAAGGAAGGAATTCGAAGAGAAAAATGGCAAAACTACACAACCACCATCCGAAATATCGAAGTTCAAACATCGTATAATTTTTTTTCTAACTTACCACAAGAACTTCAAGACAGTATTGAAAATAAAAAGTGGAATTCAAAGCCATAAAACAGACTACCCCCATTAACTAAAATCTTAAAACAGGGAGCTCTATTTTTTTTGTTTTCTCTTTTTGTCAGCCCTTTGTTTGGGCGTTAAATTCGGTTTTGCATTTCTCAAACTCGCTTTCGATGGTTTTGTTTTCTTAACTCTAATTTCCGGTTCTTTTAGATACGGAATATCGTAAAGTGGGGTAACTCTTTCATCGGGAGTCGTAACTCGTGACACTTCAACTTCGGAAGGAAAATCTTGTAAATCGATAAATTTTTTCATAAACTCTTCAATTAAATCGAGATACAAACCTTCACTTTCTGTAATAAAAGTAATGGCAGTACCGGGCTTGTCCGCTCTTCCAGTTCGCCCTATGCGATGAATGTAATCTCCGGGAGACAAAGGCGTATCAACATTTATAACATGAGTAATATCCAAAATATCAATGCCTCGGGCAACAACATCTGTGGCTATCAAAATTCTAACCTTGCCATCATGCAACGCATTTACAGCATTAAAAC
>JAQUHH010000140.1 GCA_028683685.1 Bacteroidales bacterium | reverse complement strand
TTTGAAACAATGCTTATTGGTGGTGAAAAAGATAAATCTGAAGCAAATTCCGATTTTATTATTAACAACCTTGGGCTTGAAGTAAATATTTTGCACGAAATGAAGCGGGAAATTAATTTCACAAAAGATGTTGTTGCATATCAGAAACTGAAAAAAATAATCCATGATTTCAAACCGGATATTGTTCATACTCATGCGTCCAAAGCTGGAGCACTAGGAAGATGGGCTGCCCATATCTGTGGAGTCCCTGTTGTTATTCATACTTTTCATGGACATGTTTTTGACGCATATTTTGGAAATGCTCAAGCTAATTTCTATAAACTAATAGAAAGAAAGCTGGCTAAAATTTCAACAAAAATTATTGCTATAAGTGAAAATCAAAAACAAGACTTAGTTTATAAATATAATATTTGCCCCGACGAAAAAGTTGAAATTATAAAATTGGGTTTCGATTTAGAACGATTTCAACATAATAATGATGAAAAAAGACTTGATTTTCGCTCCAAATATTTAATAAAAGACGATGAGATTGCCATTGCTTTAACGGGCAGAATTGTTCCCGTAAAAAACCACACCCTTTTCTTAAATGCAATCGCACAACTGTCCAAACTTTCTACTCGTAAATTGCGTTTTTTTATTGTTGGAGACGGCGAAGATCGAAAAAAGGTAGAAGAAAAAGCAAAATTATTGAAAATCGACTATGTCGACTTTAATAGAGAACCCCGTCCAGCTCTGCTAACTTTTACCTCCTGGATAAAAGATGTAGATGTTGTTAATGCGGGTGTTGATATTGTTGCGTTAACTTCATTAAACGAGGGTACGCCCGTTAGTTTGATAGAAGCTCAGGCATCTGGAAAACCCATCGTTTCAACCAATGTTGGTGGCATTTCAAATGTGGTTATCGAAAATAAAACAGCGCTTCTGTCAGAAAGCAATAATGTTCATCAATTTACCCAAAACTTACTCTCTTTGGTTGAAAACGATGATTTTCGAAAACAACTATCAAATCAAGGGATTGACTTTGTTATGGAAAAGTTTCATTATTCTCGTTTGGTCTCCGAAATGGCTGATTTATATCATACACTTTTAGCACAAAAACAAAGTGTTAGAGTCTCTGTTGGGTAGTTTTAAAAAACAAAAAATCAGTGTTGTTTTGTCTTATTGTAAAGTAAGGTGTTTTTGAAAAGATCTAATTTTAAAATTTCAAATTTTAAAATTTGAAGTTGTTTTGTGCGATAATAGGTTGTAAATCAATGTGATGTTAGAGTTGTTTGATGTTTAAAATCGCTTTAAGAAAAACGAGCTTTGTTTTTTGTATTGATATACATGAATGATTTAAAACAATAAACAATTTTTATTTCTTTCCAGAAACAAACCTTCTTGGTTTTTCTTTGTTATTTTTACAAACACAAAAAACGATACATCATGAATTATTCGGTAATACTAGAAAATCAAAAAACATATTTTTATTCAGAAGAAACAAAGAGTATATCCTTTCGGAAAAAAATGTTGAAAACACTCAAAAAGCTTATTTTAGATAATGAGAAAGATATTTTAGCGGCCGTTTATGCAGACTTGAAAAAACCAGATTTTGAAAATCAATTGACAGAAACACAATTTACGTTATGGGAAATTGACTATTTTTTAAAATATGTTTCAAATTTAGCAAAATCTAAATATGTTGAAACTCCACTGTTTCATAAACCAGGATATAGTTTTATCAAACCCGAACCGCTTGGTGTTTCTTTGATTATTTCGCCATGGAATTATCCATTTCAGCTATTAATGGCTCCCTTGGCCGCCAATATTGCTGCTGGAAATTGTGCTTTTTTAAAACCGTCTGAAATCTCTCCCAATACATCTGCGATTCTTGCCAATCTTATTCCACAATACTTTAATCCAGATTATATTGCCATAATTGAAGGAGGCGTTGCCGAAACTACTGAGTTGTTGAAATTAAAATTTGATCATATTTTTTACACCGGTAGTTCGCAAGTTGGAAAAATTGTGATGGCAGCTGCTGCTCAAAATCTTTGTCCGGTAACTCTTGAGTTGGGTGGGAAAAGTCCTTGTGTGATTGATGAAAATGTACCACTAAAGCAAACCGCACGAAAAATTGCTTGGGGAAAATTTCTAAATGCTGGACAAACGTGCATTGCCCCCGACTATATTCTGGTTCACGAATCTATAAAAAAGTCATTCGTTGAGGTTTTGCAAACTACAATTACTGAATTTTATGGCGAAAATCCCCAAAACTCCTCTCATTATGCCCGAATTATTAATCAAAAGCATTGGCAAAGATTGATCTCTTACTTGAAAAATGCAAAAATAATTTTTGGAGGCGACTCTAGCGAAGAGCATCTGTTTATCGCCCCAACAATTGTTGAAAATCCCGATTTATCATCTCCTTTGATGATGGAGGAGATTTTTGGACCCATTTTGCCCATTATTACGTATACCGAAATCGAAGAGGTGGCAAAGTTTATCAATGACCGTCCAAAGCCATTGGCAATGTATGTCTTTTCGAAAAATAAAAAGAATATTAATTATTTAATTTCCAGAACCTCTTCCGGTGGAATGTGCATCAACGACACTTTATCTCACATTACAAGTTCCGAACTACCGTTTGGTGGCGTTGGAGAAAGTGGTATGGGAAATTACCATGGAAAAGCAGGATTTGATACCTTTTCTCATTACAAAAGTATAATGAAAAAAAGCTTTCTTTTAGATTTTAGCATGAAATATCCTCCATATATGAAGTTAAGTCCTTTGATGAAGAAAGTAATTAAGTGGATTTCGTAAGCTTAATGGTTGATTGCTAGACCGTTAATAGACTGCATCCACGTATTTCTGAAGTGTCCATTCTTCCGAGTATATCAAAGCATCCATTTGATTTAATTTCTCCCATATCATCGGTGGCAATAAAGCTACAGGAATCGATATTTGCTAAATCAATAATGGAAATAGCTCCTTTCCCATTTTCGGAATGTGCCCTCGGATCATATAAATCACGGATCAAAACTTTCATTTGTGGAGGCATTCCAAATCCATTTTCATTTATTGAATAGGCTTGCGACAAAAGTTCTGTCATTCCATATTCGGAATAGACATTTCTAACCCCAAAACCATCTTTTATTACTTGATGAAGTTCGGCTCTAATCAGCTCTTTTCCTCTTCCTTTCATCCCTCCAGTTTCAATAATTTTCAAATCAGGAAAATCAATTTTAAAGGTTTTGCAAAAATCAATTAAAGCAAAAGTGACTCCAAATAAAACAACTTCTTTGTTCTGTTTTTTCAGTATTTCTAGTTTTTGAGCAAGAGTTCGAAAATCATTTAGGTAAAAAGTAGAATCTGAGTTTTTTGTTTGCTGCATAAAATAGTTGACCATGTGCACCAGCGATGAATTTCCTCTCTCTAAATAAGAAGGCAACATTCCTAAAATTACTTTTTCCTGTAAATTGCCAAAAACAGATTCAAATATTTTTACACTATTTTTATTGTAAAAATCTACATCTGTAACGTAATGCTTTGATCGAGTTTCATTTCCAGTGCCGCTGCTTTCGAAAATCTGGTCTTCTTTATATGAACCACTAAGTATTTTTTGAGTTTTAAAAAAACCAATCGGAAGAAATGGGATTTTTGAATAATGTTGAATTTGATCAGGAAAAACAGAAAGATATTCAACAAATTTACGGTACAGTTTGTTGTGATGGTATTGATATTGAAATACTGACAATGCCAAATCATTAAATGACTGATTTACCGAAAAATTTAATACTTTTGTTTTTAGTTCCGAACGAAGATTAGCCATGTTTTTTAAAATGAATCGCAAAACAAAAATACATCAGAAAACCCTTGGTTTTACAATTTTGCCCGTTCTTTTTGCAATTAGCTTTATGCTTTTGCTTCAGAATTGTCGCAAACCTGAAGAATTTCCCCCGATTCCTCATATTGAATTTGTGAGTTTTGCCAAAATCAAAACGCACACAGGGATTGATGATAAAGGAGTTCTGACTCTGTTTTTTACCGATGGTGATGGCGACATTGGATTAAGTGAAACCGATACATTGTCGCCTTATGATGCAGAATCTGAATTTTATTATAACTTTTTTATTGACTATTTTGAAAAACAAAATGGAACTTTCGTAAAAGTAGTTTTACCTTTTTCGCTAAATTCTAGAATCCCAGTTTTAAACACAAACAATAGTAATCGCCCTTTAAAAGGGAATATCGATATTGAACTATTTATCAATAATATTTTATCCCCATACGATACTATTCGCTTTGAGTGCCAAATTTGCGATAGAGCACTTAATAAAAGTAACCGAATATCAACGCCTGAAATAATTGTAAAAAAACAATAATATTCCAAAAAGGGAGTTTCATTTGTTTATTACTAATCTCTGCAAATAAAATTTGTAAATTTGCACTCTAATTTTTACGACAAGAAATGCTAAAAACCAAATACAAACTTCTCAATACAATAAACTCTCCAGCGGATTTGAAAAAAATACCCCTCGAGAAATTGGTTGATGTTTGCAATGAATTAAGAGGCTACATCATCGATATTATTAGCCACAACCCAGGACATTTGGGAGCCAGTCTTGGTACTGTCGAGCTTACCGTGGCACTTCACTATGTGTTTGATTTTCCGAATGATAAACTTATTTGGGATGTGGGGCATCAATCTTACGGACATAAAATTCTTACGGGTAGAAAAGATAGGTTTCACACCATTAGAACACATCGAGGATTAAGTGGTTTCCCTAAAATGAGTGAAAGTGAATTTGATTCATTTGGAACGGGACACTCATCCACTTCTATTTCAGCAATTTTAGGTTTTGCAACGGCTGCTCAATTGGATAAAAATACAAAACGGCAGCACATTGCAGTGATTGGCGATGGCTCAATGACCGCAGGCATGGCTTTTGAAGCCCTAAACAATGCGGGAAGTGCAGATACCAATATGTTGGTCATTCTAAACGATAACGGCATCGCCATCGACAAAAGCGTGGGTGCGCTGGATAGATACCTGACAACTATTTCGACATCAAAAAAATACAACGCTCTCAAAGAAAAAATTTGGAAATTGCTTTCTCGAAATAATGTCCGAGGAACCGTTACAAGAGATATTATTCAACAAATTGAAAATGGCATTAAAGGCTCACTTTTGAGTCAAAGTAACTTTTTTGAATCGCTAAATTTAAGATATTTTGGACCTACATCAGGACATAATGTAGAGCGTTTGGTTCGCTTATTAACGGATTTGAAAAGAATTAATGGTCCCAAACTTCTTCACATTCATACTCAAAAAGGAAAAGGATTGCCTTATGCTGAAGCCGATCAAACAACATTTCATGCCCCTGGAAAATTTAATCCCGAAACGGGAGAGATTATTTCTACTTCCTGTGCCGATGATCCGCCCAGATATCAAGATGTTTTTGGTCATACTTTGCTTTCATTGGCCAAACGCAATGATAAAATTGTGGGAATAACTCCAGCTATGGGTTCAGGTTGTTCGTTGGATATTATGATGGAAAAAATGCCTGAACGAACTTTTGATGTGGGCATTGCCGAACAACATGCAGTGACTTTTGCTGCTGGTATGGCGGCCGATGGATATATCCCTTTTTGCAATATTTACAGTTCCTTTTTGCAGCGGGCGTATGATCAAATTATTCATGATGTTGCCATTCAAAATCTTCCCGTTGTTTTTTGCATCGACCGTGGTGGTCTGGTAGGCGAAGATGGAGCAACGCATCATGGAATTTACGACATTGCTTTTTTACGTCCTATTCCGAATTTAATCATAAGTTCGCCCATGAATGAATTTGAACTTCGGAACTTAATGTATACCGCTCAATTAAAACCGAATTCGCCTTTTGTGATTCGCTATCCCAGAGGAAAAGGAACTTTGAAATCATGGCGTAACAAAATGGAAGAAATTCCAATTGGCAAAGGTCATATCATTAAAAAAGGGACGAAAATAGCCATTTTATCCTATGGCCCCATTGGGAATAATGTTATAAAAGCAATGGAAATCCTTGATTATCTTCAAATAAAACCCTCGCATTACGACATGCGTTTTGTGAAACCTTTGGACCAAGAATTGTTGCACGAAATACACAAACAATATCCAGCTATTATTACGATAGAAGATGGTGTTAAAATTGGAGGTTTTGGTGCGGCCGTTCAAGAGTTTTTCTCGGATAATAGATATCAAAATCATATTTGCAAACTTGGAATAAATGATACTATTATTGAACAAGGTGTCATCGACTTACTTTACAAAGAGTGTGGTTTAGATGTTGATTCTTTGGTAGAAACGATTAAAAAATTATGGAATGAACATTCCTGAAAAAAAGATTGAAATAATGTCGCCAGTGGGTTCTTATGAAT
>JAQUHH010000139.1 GCA_028683685.1 Bacteroidales bacterium | reverse complement strand
GGATAATTGACACGTGATTTTTCGCTATTTTTGCCAATATTTATTATTTTATGAAAAGAGAAGAAGACGAAAAAGACCGATTGGTAGCCAAAACAATGTCTGGTTTAGAAGGTGTTTTAGAAAGAGAATTGAAAGCATGTGGTGCTAAAGAGACGAAAATATTAAAAAGAGCAGTTTCTTTTGTTGGTGACAAAGAAGTTATATACCGAGCAAATTACTCTTGTCGTACAGCCATCGCCATTTTAAAGCCGATATATCATTTTAAAGCCGAAAACAAAGAAGAATTATACGATAAACTATATGCCTTAAAGTGGGATAAATATCTAAATATTGAGAGTACTTTTGCTATTGACAGCATTGTTTCTGGAGATTTGTTTTCGCATTCTTTGTATGTATCTCAACTGTGCAAAGATGCTTTGGTAGATAATTTCAGAGACACATACAATGTTCGTCCATCGGTAAACAGGTCGCAACCCGACATTCGTTTTACCTTGCGCATTGTCGAAAATGAGTGCAGTGTCCTTATCGACAGCTCGGGAGATAGCTTATATCGCAGAGGCTATCGTGTGAAGCATGGCGAAGCCAACTTAAATGAAGTTTTGGCTGCCGGCATGATTTTATTGTCGGGATGGCATGGAGAATGCAATTTTTATGATCCGATGTGCGGTTCGGGGACCTTGGGAATTGAAGCAGCCATGATTTCGCAAAACATTCCGGCTGGTTTTTACCGTGAAAAATACGGTTTTATGAATTGGAAAGATTTTGATGCTGAATTATGGAAAAAAGTCAAAACGGAAGCAGATGACGAAATTAGCGAATCAGAAATTGAAATTTTCTCTTCCGACATTATGTCGATGGCAGTGGATTCGGCAAAAAGGAATGCCGAAAATGCACGCTTGCATCATGATATCCAATTTGACAGCATTGCCTTTCAACACATGGAGTTTCCCGAAAAAAAAGGCATTATCTTTTTAAATCCTCCCTACGGCGAACGAATGCCTTTGGAAGATGTCCGAAATTTTTACAAATCGATTGGCGACACCATGAAAAATCGCTGCAAAGGCTATGATGTATGGATTATTAGTTCGGGGAAAGATTCTACGAAATCCATTGGACTTCGGCCTTCCAGTAGATATACTCTTTTTAACGGCTCAATTGAATGTACGTTTGCAAAATTTGAAATTTTTGAAGGAAAACGAAAAGAGTTCTTGTCTGAACGAAACGCTTAAACAATTAAGAATTGAAAAAACAGTGACTAAGTGACTGGGTGACTAAGTGACTTATTCAAAATTAAGAAGAGTACAAAAAGAGAAATTAATAAATTCGTTTTTTTCGAAATATCGAGCAGAATTAAATTCGTTCAAATTACATATCCATTGTTAATTGGGCACTTCCTTTATCATAGAAAGAATCCACATCGAAGAGTTGAAGTTGGTTTTTGGAAGAGACATTTTTATCGGTGTCTTTTTTGCAATTTTCATCCAGAAAATCATTTATCAATCCGCGTAAAACCTTGTTTTTAGTAGTATTATTTGTTTTACAATACCAATCCAACTGATTTTTTCTATTTTCAGAAAGTTTAAAATGAAGTCGATAAAACTTCACTTTTTTCTTCTTTTTCAGTTTTATTTTTCGACTTTGAAGAGCTGTCATAAAGCAATTGTATATTATGATGCAATATTACAAAAATTATCTTCAAATTATTCATATTAAGATAATGTTGTCCGATAAAAAATTAGCAAATCAATGTAATATAATGATTAAATGATATTTACAAGTGATATGAGAAAATGGAGCATGGGTTTTTGCATTGATATTCATTCGTGATTTTCAATACTTTTCCCTTTAGGCTTGTCGAAGTAAGCGGTGTCGAACTGGAGCAGGGGGTGAAAAAATATTGAAAATTTATCGGTCAATAGTGCTATTAAGATAATTCTAAAAAGACAAATAATTTCAGGAATAAAAGGGAATTTCAAAAATAAAATCACAAAAACCAGTATATCAATAATTTAATTTATTATTTTTTCCGTCATTCTTTTTTTCCAGCATGGGAACAAATCGAAATGCACCATGTTCTTTTTGAACAATGGATCCGTCCATATTTTTTTCTACGCTAATCATCGTTTGAACATCATCGCCTACAGGAATAATCATAATACCGCCCGGTTTAAGCTGTTCGACGAGCATTTCGGGAACAAATGGAGCTCCGCACGTAACAATTATTTTATCAAAAGGGGCAAAAGCAGGAAGTCCTTTATATCCATCTCCAAAAAAAACTTTGACGCGATAATTTAAATTTTCCAAAAATGCTTTTGTTTTAACAAATAACTCTTTTTGCCGTTCTATGCTAAAAACTTTTGCTCCCATAAGATGCAAAACAGAAGCTTGGTAACCCGATCCGGTTCCGATTTCTAAAATTTTATCTCCTTTTTCCACCCTCATCAACTGCGTTTGGAAAGCAACCGTATAGGGCTGCGAAATAGTTTGTCCGGAACCAATTGGAAAGGCTTTATCTTGATATGCAAATTCAACAAAAGAGGAATCTAAAAAATAGTGCCGTGGAAGTTTTTCCATTGCTTCTAGAACAGAATCATCGGTAATGCCTTTTTCTCTTACTTCTTGCACTAATTTCCTACGTAAACCTTTGTGTCTAAACGAATCAATGAACTTTGACATAGTTATATTTGGGTATATGCTTTTTTTTTTATTCTTTTGCAAAAGTAATAATTACAATTCACAACGAACAAGAAAGATGATAAAAATTGGTATTTTAGGAGCTGGACATCTAGGCAAGATACACATTAAGTGTATTTTAGAGAGTGAATATTTTGATTTAATTGGTTTTTTTGATCCTGACAAATCAATTTGCGAAGCTATTTCAACGGAATTTGGCCTAAAAAACTTCAATAGTGCAGAGGAGTTAATGGACGTTGTTGACATTGTCGACATTGTTACCCCCACCGTAGCACATTTTGAGTTGGCTGCCAAAGCGATAAAAAAGAGCAAGCATGTTTTTATTGAAAAACCCATTGTTGCCACGCCCGAAGAGGCAAAAAAACTGGTAAATTTGGCAACAGAAGCATCTGTAAAAGTACAAGTAGGTCACGTAGAGCGTTTTAACCCTGCTTTTTTGGCTGCCCGTCCTCACATTCATCAACCCAAGTTTATCGAAACCCACCGCTTGTCGATGTTTAACCCGCGTGGGACAGATGTTCCAGTTGTTTTAGATTTAATGATTCACGACATTGATATTGTTTTAAGCGTGATTCGATCAGACATCAAACGAATTAGTGCCAACGGCGTTTCCGTAGTTTGCGACACTCCCGATATTGCCAATGCACGCATAGAATTTGACAACGGATGTGTAGCAAATCTAACTGCCAGCAGAATATCGATGAAAAACATGCGAAAATCTAGATTTTTTCAAAACGATGCCTACATTTCAGTAGATTATTTAGAAAAGAAAACAGAAATTATCCGAATGCAAGAAATTCAAACCGAAGTAAATAATCCTTTTGCAATGGTTTTAGATTTAGGAGAAAAAGGTCAAAAGCAAATATATTTTGAAAATCCTGAAATTAAAAGCATCAATGCAATCAAAATGGAGCTTGAAACTTTTGCGAGCAGTATCATTAATAATACTACTCCCATGGTTACTTTGGAGGATGGATGCAATGCTTTAGAAGTAGCCTATCAAATCATGGCAAAAATAAATAAATAATTTTGCTGATTTTGTACTAAATCGAGATCGAAATCGTTACAACATTAAATCAAACCCGGATTATGTCCAATAAATATTTTTTTCAATTTTTGGTTATCACCAGTCTTATCTTTTTGAGCTCCTGCGAGATTATAAATCCAGTAGAAAAAGCCCCTGCTTATATCCAAGTTGATTCGGTAAAAGTAATATCTGACTACGGCTCACAAGGAAGTAATTCGCACAACATTACCGATATTTGGCATTATGTTAACAATGAAGTTTTGGGTGCATTTCGCATTCCATCTACGATTCCAAGTTTAATAACGGGCAATGTAGAGCTAAACACACAAGCAGGAATTAAACTCAACGGGGTTACCGACACGCGAGTGCCCTACCCTTTTTATGATGCTTATATTGAACGAATTGAATTAACTCCAGAAAAAATCATCCACGTTTATCCAGTTTTCACCTATGCCTCCTTTGCTGAATTTGTATGGATCGAAGATTTTGAATCGGCGGGTATCTCTCTTGAAAAAACGCTCACAAGTGATACTACCATAAATGAAATTTCTACTTCCGATGAGATTTTCAGAAACACGCAAGATTTAAGCGAAGTGAATCGCTATTCGGGATTGGTACATTTGCATGGACCCTATCAAACTTTTGATATACAAACTATTGACAAGTTTAATCTTTCCCAAAATGGAAATTATGTTTTTTTAGAACTCAATTACAAAGTTTCAACTGAAACCATTGTCGGACTTATTGCCAATTACCAAAATTCCATCAATAAAAAACCCATTGTAGTGCTCAATCCTACTACAACATGGAAAAAAATATACATCAATTTAACCTTGGCAGTTAGCCGAGAAGTAAATGCTCAAGATTTTCAAATATATTTTGCAGCAAGTCGCAAAGAAGATAGCTCAGAGGATAAATTCTATTTTGACAATATAAAACTCATACATACCAAAATTCAATAAACTGCCATGAACAAAAAGCTGCATACTTTTCGCTACGTGCTGGTAGATTACTTTAGTGCACTGATTGCTTGGTGCATTTTTTTCACATATCGCAAATATACGGTTAGTCCTTTTCTTTTTGAACAATTTGATGAATTGGTTTTAAATGATATCAATCTTTACATCGGAATTGCTGTCATTCCAATATACTGGCTTCTTTTGTATACATTTTCAGGATATTACCGAAAAATATTTCGAAAATCTCGTTTAAAAGAGCTTGAACAAACACTAATATCTACTTTTTTTGGAACTATTATCTTATTTTTCGCCATTATTTTGGACGACATGATAATATCATACCGTAATTATCTTGAATATTATCTTTTCCTTTATGCAACACATTTCGCACTGACCTATCTTCCTCGATTTATCATTACAACAATGACGGTTCGTAAAATTCATCGCGGAATTATCGGCTTCAATACAGTACTTATTGGCAATGATCAAATAGCAACGGAAATATATTTACGAGCCAAAAAACAGAATGTACAATCGGGCAATAAATTCATCGGCTACGTATTTATTAATCCCGAAACACCACATCCTATTTCTGAATATATGCCATGTTTGGGCTCCATCGATGAACTCAAAAAAATCATCAAAGAACATGATATTGAAGAAGTGATTATTGCCGTTCAAAATGGAAAAAGGAAACACATTGAGCAAATTTTCTCCGTTATTGAAAATTCAAATGTGGTTATAAAAATCATTCCTCAAATACAAGACATTTTACTGGGCTCCGTAAAAATGACATCCGTTTTGCAAGAACCATTAATTCAAATATATCAAGATTTGATGCCAGAATGGCAAAAGCAAATTAAAAGATTTATGGATATTTCCTTGTCAATTTTGGCCATTATATTGCTTTTACCTCTTTATATATTTTTAGCATTGGGTGTAAAACGGTCATCGAAAGGTCCAGTTTTGTATAAACAAGAGCGCATTGGACATTTGGGAAAGCCTTTTTATATTTTCAAATTCCGATCTATGTTTCTTAATTCCGAGGAAGACGGTCCACAATTATCATCAAAAGAAGATTGTCGAATTACATCTTTTGGAAAAATCATGCGAAAAACTCGTTTGGACGAACTTCCACAGTTTTTCAACGTACTTAGAGGCGATATGGCATTGGTTGGACCTCGTCCCGAAAGACAATTTTACATTGATCAAATTGTAAAAGTAGCACCACATTATCGCCTTTTGCATCGCATTAAACCAGGAATTACGTCGTGGGGGCAAGTAAAATATGGTTATGCTGAGAATGTAGACGAAATGGTAGAACGATTAAAGTACGATTTGGTTTATTTAGAAAACATGTCTTTACAGATGGACATTAAAATCCTCATACACACCGTATTAATTGTACTGCAAGGCAGAGGTAAGTGAAATCTCAAACAAACGAAAATAAAATTGCAATAAAACTGAATTTTGCTATTTTTAACCCTATTTATACCGATAAAAATTGTATTTTTGCATTATAAATAAAAAACACTCGTATTATTTTGCAAAAAACGCACAACCCAATACACCTAACGTGTTCAAAATAAATACTATAAACAAAATATTCCAACAACAGATTAATTAATAAACATCAATGGATTATAACACATCATTAGACAAAATTATCATTCGTGAATACGGAAGAAATGTTCAAAAAATGATTGCCCAAATGCTTCTTATAGAAT
>JAQUHH010000138.1 GCA_028683685.1 Bacteroidales bacterium | reverse complement strand
GTGGGTTGTGGAACGAAGTTCCACTCATAGACCAAAGTGTCGGTTGGAGCACAATTGCCACCGCTTAGGCGATTTCCACGGTATCCTCTGATTTGAACTTGATTAATTCCAAAGGTCGGAATTAAATCACCAGCAACATAATTTGCCCATACAGAGTATGTTCCATCGTTAATTCGGTATTGTAAAATGTCTGAACAGCCAACACCGCCAGCTCCAGGTATAGATATAATGGCTGAGACATCAGCTCCTTGACATAAAGTAGTTATGTTTGGAACTTGCTCAAGAATAGGATTGGTAAGCAGTTCAATGATATTCCATTGAACGGAAGCAGTGTCTGATGATTCGCAACCTGATAATGGACTGCAATCGGCACGATAGGCTCTTGCTTCAACTTGTTCTGAACCAATGGGGTATGGGATGTTGTCACCAGAAGAATAAGCAGTCCATGAACTCCATACCAAACCACTATAAGTACGATATTGATATGTTTCGTTGCAATCATCTCCTCCATATCCGGCTATAATATCTGCAGAAATAGGTTCCCCTTGACAGACGTCATTCATGTCTGGATTTCGAGTAATGGTTGGAGCAATGGGTCCAGGAAGGACATTCCAAGTGTAGATTGCTGTATCCATAGGAGGGCATTCGTCCCCAGATGTACAAGCACCTATAAATCCTCTTACTTGAACAGAAGTTACAGTTCCTGTTGTTGGTATAGGATCATTTTCAGCATAGAAACTCCACGCAGAAAAACCACTGCCAAAATCAATGCGATATTGTAGAATATCAGAACAAGCGGTACCTCCAATACCTGATGTTTGAATACCTGCGGAAACAACAACTCCACTACAAACAGATGAAACGTCTGGGTTTTTTGTAAGTGTTGGATTTATTAAACTGTTAATAATTGTCCATGAAACGGTATTTGTATCCGAAGATGTGCAGCCCGAACTTGGGTCACAATCACCTCGATAAGCTCTAACTTCAATTACTGATACAGAAGCTCCGTACGAAATATCTGCTAAAGAAGTATAGCTGTCCCATACTGTCCATGAGCCATCAAATAAGCGGTATTGGTATGTTTCATTACAATCACTTCCTCCTGTTCCATGTGTGATTTCTGCCGATATATTTGTCCCTCTACACACGAAATCTTGATTTGGTTGTCGGGTAATTATTGGAGCAGAAGGTTGTGGTGATATTATCCACGAATAAATAAGCGTGTCAGCAGGTGGACATTGGTCTCCGGAAGTGCAATTTGTTCTGAATCCTCTAATTTGAACTTCACTTACGCTAGTAGTATTAATAAAATCTCCAGAAGAATAGAATGTCCATGCACTAAACCCAGATCCTGTATTGATGCGGTATTGTAATTGGTCATTGCAGCCTTCACCTCCAGAACCGGGTGTTGAAATTAAAGCAGATACGTCTGTTCCTTCACATACGATTGTCAAATCAGGTGTTTTAGTCAAAATTGGATTTACTAAATTATCGATGGTATACCAAATAGCGGATACAGTATCTGAAGAAGTGCATCCCGAAGCTGGATCACAATCTGTTCGATAAGCTCTAATTTCAACTTGAGTAGAGGTTCCATAATTGATATTTGAAGAAGGAACATAATTAGACCAAGCTGACCAAACGCCGTTGAATGTTCGAGATTCATAAGAGTCAGTACAGCCATCTCCTCCAGAACCGGGAGTAATTGAAGCAGATAAACTTGTTCCTCGACAAACATTGTCTAAACTTGGAATTCGAGTAATTGCAGGTGCAATAGGTCCAGGTGTTATGGTCCATATATATATTAATGTATCTTGAGCAGGACATTCATCGCCCGAAATACAACCGCCATAAAAACCTCTAATTTGTACTTCGGTGAGTCCATTTGTTGCAATTCCGTCCCCTTCATTATACATTGCCCATGCACTGTAATTTACACCGTCGTTTATACGATATTGAAGAATATCTGAACAGCCTATACCACCAGAACCAGAAACAGCAATAGAAGCAGAAACTTGAACACCAGCACAAATGGAAGAGATATTTGGATTTTTTGATAAAACTGGATTTATTAATGAAGGATCTAGTTGCCAAGAAACAATGTTTGTATCTGAAGATAGGCAACCTGAACCAACTTGACAATCGCCTCTAAAAGTTCTTATCTGAACTTGAGTTGTTCCAGCTGAATATGAAATAGTATTATTTGAAACGTAGGCTGTCCATGCAGTCCATGTTCCATTATAAGTTCTGTATTGATATGTGTCACTACATCCATCACCACCTGATCCAGGAGTAATTGTTGCAGACAAAGGAACTCCAAAACAAACATTTGCTTGATTTGGATTTTTGGCAATAATTGGAGCAATAGGTCCAGGAATAACAACCCATGAATAAATCATGGTGTCTTGAGGTGGACATTCATTGCCAGAAATACACATTCCGTGAATTCCTCTGATTTGAATTTCAGTATAGCTTGAAGAATTGATTGGATCACCTTCTAAATAAGATTCCCAAACAGAATAGCTGACTCCATTGTGTACTCTGTATTGTAGATTATCGGAACAACCAAAACCTCCTGTTCCAGAAGCTAAAATACTAGCATAAACAGAGGAGTTTGCGCATACAGTATCGATATTTGGATTTTTTTGTAAAGTAGGGTTTGTTAATAATTCTATCAAATTCCACGAAACGATTACGGTATCGGAGCTTAATGTTCCAGAGGATGGGTCGCAATTGCCACGCCATGCTCTTACTTCAACTTGAGTTGTATTTATGGGATAACCAATGGATGAACCTGAAGTATACGCTGCCCATGTTGACCAACTGCCACCAGTATATGTTCTGTATTGAGCATACTCAGAGCAGCTAGAACCGCCACCATTGGGAGTAATTGTTGCGTAGAGAGTTTCTCCAAAACAAACATCGTTGTTGGGATTTCTAACAATTGTTGGCTCTTGAGGACCTTGAATTATCATCCATGAATAAATAGCAGTATCGGCAGGTGGACAATTATCGCCACTGATGCAAGAACCTCTGAAACCTCTGATTTGAATTTCATCATATGTTGAGGTTGGAATAAAATCATTTTCAATGTAATTTGTCCAAGCTGAAAAGACAGCTCCTGTTCTAATTCTAAATTCTAAAATATCGGAGCACCCAACACCTTGACTTCCTGTTGTGGAAATGGATGCTGAAACAGAAGATCCTTCAACAACAGAGTTTACATTGGGTTGTTTTGCTAAAATAGGATTTATTAAAGTTTGATCAATCAGCCAATTTACTAAAACAGTATCTGATGAAGAACAACCATTTCCGCAATTTCCTCTAAAGGCTCTAACCTCAACATTATTTGCATTTGAAGGGTAGAGAATGTTATTTCCAGATGTATAATTATACCAAGCCGACCATGTAGTTCCCGATTTAATGCGATATTGTGAAAAATTACTGCAAGAAATACCGCTTGTACCATTTGTAATAGTAGCAGAAATAGAATTACCATGGCAAATTTCACTTAAATTTGGATTTTTAACAATGATAGGATTTGTTGGGGCAGGAACAATTAACCAAGTTACTTGATTTGTGTCTGTAGGAGTACAGGCACCACCTCCTACACAATTCCCTCTATATGCACGAACTATTATTTTTGTAAATCCAACAGTTTGAATGTCATCATTAGGAATATAGATAGACCAATTTAACCCATTATCCGCAGAGAATTCCATAATATCTTCACATCCATTTCCTCCCGAACCTGCTGTTCCAATGTTCGCACTTAATAGAGTTCCTTCACACACTTGTGCGTTATTTGGTGTTTTTACAATACTTGGATTTACAATGCTTGGATCAATAGACCATGAAACCAAACTTGTATCGGAAGTTCCACATCCTGAACCAGTACAACTTCTGTATGCCCGAATTACAATATCTGTTCGTCCAGAAGAAGTAGAGATGTTATAATTATTTGGATACGTTATCCAAGTACTCCATCCAGAAGAAGTATGATATCTGTATTGATAAATATCATTGCAGGATGCTCCACCTGTACCTGCTGTTATTGAGGCACTTACTGATGATCCTTGACAAATTACATCTTCATCGGGGATGCGTGTAATTATTGGAGATGTTGGAAGACCAACAACAGTCCATTGAACTGAATTGGTATCAGATGTTGGACAATTATACAATGGATTGCAATTAGATCTGTATGTACGAATTGTAATATTTGTTAACCCTATTGTGTTAATAAAATCTCCTGAAAGATACATTTGCCATGTTAGTCCATTGTCAACAGAGTATTCAGAAATATCGGAACAAGCATCACCCCCAGATCCAGGAATAATAGTAGCTGAAACTGCTGAACCTTGACAAATAGTATTAACGTTTGGTGTTTTAGTTAAAGTAGGAGCTATTACATTTGGTATTATATTCCAAGATACAAGATTTGTATCTGGATTACAAGCTGTTTGTGAGTTGCAGTTAAAATTATATCCTATTACTTCAACTTGTGAATATCCTGATGTAGGTATTTGGAAGCCAGTAGGATAAAAACTCCAATTTGTCCATAATGAAGTTGAAGGATTGTAACGACGATATTGGAAGTAGTCGGAACATGAAAAACCAGATCCAGCAACTACGTTAACGGAAACATTTTGTCCTGAACAGACGTAATCTTCATTGGGTATTTTATTTAAAGTTGGAGCAACGGGTTGTGGCAAAACTGTCCATGAATAAATATTCCCGTCTGGTGAACCACAAAGTAAGCCACTTGTGCAGTTTGTTCTTGTAGATCTAATATCAACAGAAGTAACGGTGTTATCTGTTATGATTGGATCAGCGGGTATATACATTTGCCAGGATCCACCATTTAAACGAATCTCGTATATGTCTTCACAGCCCAATCCTCCGCTTCCTGATGTATTAATGTTTGCAGACAAAGTAGCACCTTGACAAACTGAAGATAAATCAGGAGTTTTTGTCATTATTGGATGAACAACCCCTTGAATGATATCCCATTCAGCCATAGAGGTGTCTGAAGAAATACATCCAGTCGTTGGTTGACAGCCTCTGAAAGCTCTTACTTGAATTTTTGTTCTTGGTGTATTCGTTGTAATGTTTGAACCCGAAATATACGTGTACCAAGGTGACCAATCGGTTCCATTGAAGAATCGATATTGACGATAGTCGAAACAACTAATACCGCCTGAACCTGAGGTTATTGTTCCACTAACGCTGGTTCCTGCACATACTTCATTTTGGGCGGGATTTTTTGTAATGATGGGTGGGATTGCAGATGGTATAACGGTCCATGATATCACATTGGGACTTGGGTTATTGCAGTTTCCTCCGGGATCGCAATTGCCACGATATGCTCTAATTTCAACAATTTCAGAACCCAATGGAGAAATTGTATTTCCAATAGTGTATGGACTCCAAGTTGACCAATCTATTCCATTAAATAATCGATATTCAAAAATATCTTCACATCCAATTCCACCAGAACTAGGATTAAATAATGCTGCAGCGACTTCTTCTTCCTCACAAACACTTGTTCTATTGGGGATTTTTGTAATGCTAGGGTTGGTAATATTGGGAGTTACATTCCATGTTTCAATAATGGTATCACTTGTTGAACAGCCTGTACCAGTAGTACAATTTCCTTTCCAAGCTCTAATTTGAACACTTTGGCGACCGTTTGCTAAAATATTTTGTCCAGACGAATAATTATACCATGCCGACCAGCTTCCGCCAGTTAACAATCGGTATTGTGAATAATTTGTACATCCAATACCTCCAATGGTTGAAACAATGGTCGGATGAACGGTATCACTTTGACATATATTTATAGCAATTGGGTTTCTATCAATCGTTGGAGGCATTGGCTGGCTTTGAATAATCCATGAATACACGTTAATTGTTGAATCACCGCACAATCCGCCTATATCACATAAACCTCTCCAAGCTCTGACCTCAATATTTTGGACACCGCCGGTTGGAATTGTTGTACCAGGTACATATGTTTGCCATGAATTCCATGAACCAGTATTGGTTCTATATTCATAATTATCGCTACATCCTGAACCACCTGAACCTGCTGTAGCTATTGATGCAGAAACATCCGTTCCTTGACATACCCCTGCTAAATTCGGGATTTTTGTCATTGTTGGAGAAGTAACTGTAAAAGTGCTGACATTCCATGAGTAAACATTTTCTGCAAAACATCCGGAACCAGATTCACAATTTCTAATTACTTTAATTTCAATGGCTGTTCTTCCTGTTGAGCTGATGTTGCTTCCTGGGGTATAACTAAACCAAGATGTCCAAATTCCAGATGCTTGGTATCGATATTGGTATTCATCACTGCAGTTTCCACCGCTACCGCTGGTTAATACGCTTGCGGATACGGGGAATCCGA
>JAQUHH010000137.1 GCA_028683685.1 Bacteroidales bacterium | reverse complement strand
GTGAGTTTGAGCAGTGTTGATTTGAAAACGATGCAAAGCAATTTTTGTAAAAATCTCTATTTTGCTGGAGAAGTGCTTGATATAGATGGACTTACTGGTGGTTATAATTTTCAGGCAGCATGGACTACTGCTTACATTGCTTCATCTTTAGGGAAATAGAGATTTGTTTTTTTATTTGAATAAATGGATATGTCCAACGTATTCATATGTATTGTTTTCCATGTCGGAGCACAGAATTCGATATACGTAGATTCCTGGTATAGCATCTTTATATGAACCCGAATTGTGTTTTGTTCCGTTCCATGGTTCGGCTTCTGTTCCGTGCCAAATGTTTGTATAATACATCAATCCGCCCCATCTGTCAAAAATATACATTTGGAATTTATTCGGATTAACGCTTATTCCTTTGGGCGTAAATACATCATTTTTTCCGTCATTGTTAACGATAATTGTGTTGGGAATATATAATTCAAAGGGTTCAATAATGCTTATTATTCTTTGAGCTGAATCAATACATCCATTATCATCGGTAACAATTAAGACTACTGTATATTCACCAATATCTGGATACAGATGGCTGGGTTGACTGTTGTAACCAAATTCATCATCTCCAAAATCCCATTCCCATTGAACAATATTTCCTGTTGATTCATCATAAAAATAGACGGTTTCTTGGGGTGAACGAATGACCGTAGGGGTATATGAAAACCAAGCATTTGGTCCGTCAATATGGGTTACCGTAATACTTGTTTGCAAAGTGCATAAAGAATCTGAAATTTCAACGGTATAATCTCCATGAACTAAATCCGATATGGTGTCTGATGTTGAGCCATTGCTCCAGATAATTTGATAATTCCCTTGGGATTGAAATTCAATCCATGCTGAACCATCGTTTCTATGGCAGATTTCAGGCGACATCTCTACAATTGCTTCAATGCCTGGAGTTCCCTCAATTTCATAACTTGCTGTATTTAAGCAGTTATTAGAATCTGTAACAGTCACAGTGTAAGTGCCTTCTGGTATGTTTTCTAAAGTATACTGCATGTTTGGCGGAAGCGTATTTTGATAACTCCATGAGTATGAATGTGGCGGAGTTCCTCCAGTTACGTTGATTGTTATTTTGCCATTGTCTTCTCCACAGGTAGAATGCTCAATTAGTACTTGTTCAATTGCAATACTATCGGGCTGAGTGATTTGAATAAGAGTGTCTTTACTGCAATAATTTGCATCCTGAATAATAATTGTATATGTTCCAGAGGGCAATCCGCTGATTTCATAAGAGGAGGGATGTCCGTTCACATTACTAAGATGTGAAATGGTGTCGTTAAATTCATTGATAATCAGAAAATTATATGGTGCAGTACCATTGTCTGCTGAAAGTATAAAACGACCCGTTGAATCCATATAACAGGATGGATTATTTATACTGTCTATGTAAATGTTAATGTCTGGACAATACATACAAGGGGATAATGATTGTTGATTTGGAATATTTATCGTGTTTCCATTTGAATCGTAAATTCGAATGGGATAGGATGTTGGAGTTAAATTTGTTCCTGTACCCATATACGTCCAAGTAGTTGTGGTAACGGCGCAGCCAGGGGGAACTGTACAGCCAAATATGCATGCGTTACAATTTTCGCTGGTGATTTGTTTTTGCCAAGAATACGGTGCATCTCCTGCCGAAACAGAAACGCTTCCATCGGTTTCTAAACACGCAAGAAGCGATATACAATCGTTTATCTGTATTTGTATAGAATCGCTGCCACAAGGAAGTGTGTATACAATTGTATGAGTTCCAATTCCAGCACCAATTGGGCTGAAAATACCATTGGATGCATCTGTTATTCCCGGACCACTCCATATTCCGCCTGTTGCTTCTGAAATAAGTTGCACGGATTGTACATTATTGCAAAAAGGTCCAGCGGAACAAATATTGGTATTGCAACAATATAGCGACATGGGCAAACAATCCGAAAGTTCGGAAGATGCAATATAGCCCGTTCGGGAGGAACTCGATGAGGTGCCTGTCGCTCCGCAATAAACAACGTTCCCATTTGTGCTAACAGCCACATCGAAAACTTTAAATGGAGTCATTACGCAACTTATTTCCGTTAAATCGGAATTGTATTTTATAATTCTATCTCCTGAACCAATGTAAACAAAACCACAGGAATCAATATCTATTCCCGAGTTCCCTATTTGATTTAAACCCATTGTTGTTGTTGAAAGTCCTCCTGGAATCGTTTGTGAATTTAATATTGAACCGTCAAATAACGAACGTTTGTCAACTTTAATTCCATTTTGCGTGTATACAAAATTTCGATTCGCTCGGATTGCCATAATTCCAGCGTTGCCATTGCTTGGGCGATAATTTTCACATTTATAAGATAAATTGTAGGTGCTATTTCGCCTAAACATAACCGGTGAATTGTTCGGACATATAGTTCCGAAATTTTGTTCAATACTACCTATGGTGTCTAAGGTTAGAAAATAGTAGCGGGCATTAAAGCTCGAAGTGATGGAACGGACTTCATTAATTTTGGGTGGAATTCCAAAAGTGTTTCCCCAACCGACCGTAACAAAATTTAATTCACTTCCATCTGTGGTGCTAATATCAAAAATAGCTCCTTGTAGAACTGGAGGAATCCCAAATCCAGAACCTGTTGTACCACCAACGACTAATTTTGTTTGATCACAATTAAAAGCAATATTCCAATATTCATTACTGTTGCCAATTCCTGGAGAATTTGTCCATTGTAAAACGCCGCTAGAGTTTATTTTTCGAATACTGGCAGAACTTCCAGAAGTAACATAACTGTTGCCAATCAAATCTGTGGCAAAAGTTCCCAGCCAATAGTTTGCCGTATCATAAGGCGTGTTGTATGTCCATAATAATGTCCCTGTAGGTGAATATTTTTGTAATTTCATCGGCATGTCACCTCCAATAGTATACACATTCCCTAAATTGTCTCTTTCACATTCCCACACACCATTAGAATTTGGAATAACGGGCATTAAAATCCATGGGTCGATGATTATGCTTTGGTTAAGATGTGCTTCTGGAATTGAAAAATGTAAAATCTCATTTTGATACTGATAATGGGTTTCAATTGTTTCTCCTGTCTCTTTCAAAAAACTTACAGGCGCATGATCTTTGAAAATTCCAAATTTTGTATCCATAATAAAATCCCCTTCACTGTCAATTTTTCCATGTTTGGAGTATTTTATTGCAATATTTTCAATGTGTCCGCCATCTTTGATGTCGATGTCATATTTTAATCCATCTTGTGGATGGAAAGTAAAGGTGATGTCAATGTTTGGATAAATGTTTTTATAAGTAAGTTTTTTATATCCTGAAACAAAGTTTAAAGAGCCTTCCTGATTTGGGATTGCTTCGTAATTATGGTAATCTAATGTTTTATCACTAGCAATAACTTCTACGTTTGAATTAGAACCCCAAAAAGTCATTCGGATTTCATCTGTTTCCCAAAGCATTTTTCGCTTTTTGGCTTCGTAATCCAACCATCCTTTTGGGGTGTTGAATCGAGCTAGTCTTCTTGCTAATAGTTCTTCTTCTGTTTCATTAGCTTTTTTATCTGAAGTACGTTTTAAAAATGTGAAAATCACACTGTTTTTTGTAAAATAAACCATTCTGCCAGGATTATCATAGGCATATAGGATTTTAATATTGGAATCGGAGGTCGAAAATTGACCTTTGTTTTCGACAAATGATTTTGGAGTATCCCATTCAATTACCCAATTATTGCTTTGTGCAATAACATTCTTAATCATCAGAATGGATACTGCGATAGATGAAACAAATAATATTTTGATGTTTAATTTCAAGACTAGCCTAAATATGATTCCAAATATAGTAATTTTTTCCGAGAAACAAAATATCTTTTTATGTTATAGTTAGATTTGTGTTAATTGTTTGCCTTTTTATGCGACTGGTGTGAAATGAAATTTTATTATTTTAATCTGACAACAATAATTTTTTTGACTACATTTGTGATGATTAAATAAAAAAACAAAATGCTAGATTATTTTTACTTTGCCGATAACCAAAGTTATGGCCCATATTCCAAAGAACAAATTTTAGAACTAAATCTGTCTGATAATACCCAGATTTGGGATGTTAAAACCAAGGTTTGGAAAGAACTCAAATATGTTTTTGCAACCAGTTCGATCTATGAAAGTTCCGATATAAAGCTCGTTTTATCGGAGATGGATTGGTTTAGATATGTAAACATTGGAAAGAATTCAATGTATATTGAAAAAAAGATTCAAAATTATAAAATGTCTTTTTGGTTTATGTCGGTTTTTGTTTTTTTACAGATTGGAGTCATTGGATACACATATCAGAGGTTTTCTTATTATCCGATCTTCGACATTGAAAACTTTCTTTCTATGATTGGAATTATAGGTTCTTCTTTTATTCTCAGGTTGGGAGTTTTGATTTCGGGCTTAATTTGGTTAATAAATTTCTGTGAGATAATTTATTATTCATGGAGGATTTCAGAGCCCAATCACACTAACATTAGTGCTTCAAAAACCATTGGATATTTATTCATTCCATTTTACAATATTTATTGGGCATATTTTATTTTTACTAATTTGCCCAAAGTATTACTATCAAAAGCTCAAAAATGGGGAATGGATAGTTCTACTTTTATTTCAGAATCATTGGTTATATCAATGGCAATTGTAGCTATGCTGTTGTTGGTTCCATTTGTGAATTTTTTAGTTTTTGTTCCTTTTTTAGTTTTGTCATACATTTATACATTAAAAATTGCCGATTATACGCATTTGCTTTATCGTCAAATAGAAATGAGTAAAATGAAATCATACATTTAATACTATTTTTTATGAAAAAAAACCTTAGAAAACTTTTCGGCTTTGTTCTTTTTTTATTTTTATCGTTTACAATTACTGCTCAAAATAAGACTTCCATCATAAATGATGCCTCTTTTGATTCGGTTAATGTTCTGATTAAAGTGGCCTTCGGAAATACCAATGTGCACGTTTCTCAGCAAAAGAATGGAAATAAATTTGAACGTAAATATTTGCTTACAGTATCTCAAAATTTAGATCATTTTGGGAAGTCAGAAGAGCAATTTCAACAAAGAGTTTTTTTGTTTCACAAATCATATACCAAACCCGTTGTTTTTGTTACCGAGGGTTACGATGCCTCATATGCCGAGTCGCCAGCATACAATCACGAGCTTTGCGATTTGTTGGATGCAAATTTGATTGTGGTAGAACATCGCTTTTTTGGTGAGTCAAAACCAGATGTTTACGATTGGCACTATTTAACCGTAAAACAGGCGGCTGCCGATCACCATTTAGTGGCAAATGCCCTGAAAAAAGTGTATCCAACTTCGTGGATTTCAACAGGAACCAGCAAAGGTGGCACGACTGCTTTGTATCATAAAGCGCTGTACCTAAATGATGTAGATGCAGTGGTGGCTTATGTTTCTCCAATGACGATTGCACAAGAAGATCCACGGCCCATTGATTGGATTTTGAATCGGGCTGCAGATGCAAAAGTGAGAAAACAAATTGCGAATTATCAGGCTTTTGTTTTAAAAAATAAGTCAAGTGCTATAGAGTTTTTGAAAAAACATCAAGAAAAAGCAAATTGTACGTTTAAAATGGACTTGGAATCAGTTGTAGAATATACCGTTTTTGAATATGCGTTTTCTTTTTGGCAATGGGGAGTTTCTCCTTCTCGAATTCCAGCCAAAAAACAGGGCGTTGATAATGCCATAAAACACCTTTTTATGTTGGTTTCACCATCCACTTTCTATGTAGATTCTTCTACTTCGTCTTCAATTTATTATTATCAGGCATATCGAGAAACTGGATATTATGGTTTTGATGAAATGGCAAAAAGATTCAAAAAATTATCGAGAGATAATTATTCAAATCGTATTATGGCTCCTTCTAATTTGAATATTGTTTACAATCCCCAAACTCATCAAGAAATTATTGAAATTCTGACTCAAAAAGGGAATCAAATCATTCAGATTCATGGCGAAATTGATCCATGGAGATATGCTGCTTGGGAACCCAATGAAAAACTAGATAGTTATTTTTTAGCTGCAAAAGGAACTCCACATTCTGCCAATTACAAAAGTTTAAACCCTGAACAGAAAGAATTGTTTGATACGGCAATTCTTAGATGGACAGGGCTGAAAGTTACTAGATAGGAATATTCTGGGTTTGATAATTCGACAAGCTTCTATCACAAGTAAAAAAAAGTCAAATTCGAGTCGGTCGTTGAGCGTTTTTGGTCGTTGAGCGTATTCTAGGACAAATCCAAATTTTTTTGAATAAATTATGAAGCAAATTTATACAAATCAACATAAGGAGTTCCCCTTTTAACTACAGCAAACGCTCTATAGAGTATCTTGTTCCG
>JAQUHH010000136.1 GCA_028683685.1 Bacteroidales bacterium | reverse complement strand
CCACTAAGTTATTTCTATTGCTAAAAATAACTTCGTTCAACTTGCATGTATTAAGCCTGCCGCTAGCGTTCATCCTGAGCCAGGATCAAACTCTCCATTGTATATAATTTTAAGTTTTGTTCTGACTATTTTCTTTTGGTAAAAATTTACCCCGGATATTTGCTTTTTATTGTTGTCTCACTAAATAATTCAAAGAACTTTATTTTTTGAATCCTGCATGAGTATTACCTCAATTGGGACTGCAAAAGTAGCGAAATTATTTTAACCACCAAATGTTTTGCAATCTTTTTTTTCACTTTTTATATATCTGCCTGATAATCTGTGAGAAAAAAATTAGAAAAAATCAATTTAAAATTTCAACAGACTACAAAGTCTTTAATAATTAATCCTCACGCTGAGGATCAAAGCATTTTTCATACTGCTCTATTAATTTATTGCTGATCCCCATGGATGAAAATCCTCCATCATGAAATAAATTTTGCATGGTTACCATTCTAGTGTAATCGGAGAACAAGGTGATGCAATAATCGGCACAAGCCATCGCGTCAGCATTGCCAAGAGGAGACATATCATGGGCATAGTAATAAAAAGAATTAAAACCTGAAACCCCAGTTCCAGCTGTTGTTTTGGTAGGAGATTGAGAAATAGAATTAATCCTTACCTTATTTGTGCGACCATAATGATACCCAAATTGACGAACAATCGACTCTAACATTGCTTTTGCTTGAGCCATGTCGCTATAGCTAGAAAACGTACGTTGAGAAGCAATATATGACAAAGCTACAACCGAACCCCAATCATTAATAACATCCATACGTTTGGCAACCGAAAGAACTTTATGAAGAGAAATGGCGGAAACATCCAATGTTTTCATCATATAATCATAATTTAATTCTTCATAAGGAATTGATTTTCTAACATTTGGCGACATTCCAACGGAATGAAGAACAAAATCAATTTTTCCACCCATAAGACGCATGGTTTCTGTATATAAATCTTCCAATTCCGAAATTTGTGTAACATCGGCAGAAATAACCTGTGAATTCGTTAGTTCGGCGAGTTTGAAAATATCTTTCTTTCGCAACGCAACAGGTGCATTCGACAAAACAAATTGAGCTCCTTGTTCATAGGCTTTTAAAGCAACTTGCCAAGCAATAGAGTTTTCATCTAAAGCTCCAAAAATAATTCCTTTTTTACCCTTTAGTAACTGATGTGAGTTCATAATATTAATTTGGTTATACAATCTGTAACCATATATAACTGAAAAATCTTAGTATTTGTTCATTTAATTTTGCAAATTATTTCATTAAAACATTTGCTTTGGCAGCATACTCATCTGACTTCGCTTGATCTCCCATATATTTATACGTACCTGAAATATTTAAATAAATTCGGGCTTGAGTAGAATCTATTTCAATGGCTCTATATAAATATTGTAAGGATTCTTGAAAACGTCCTTGCATTCCTAAAACAATTCCCATGTTTTCATTGGCAGATAAATCGTCCTTATCTAAAGAAAGTGATTTAAGAAGATAAACTTCAGCTTTTCCAAGATCATTAAAAACCCTACCATAAATCTCCCCTATCCGACCATATGCCTCTGCAGATTGAGGGTTTTTATCAATCACTCGCTGCAAAATTCGCAAAGATGAATCCGCTTGATTTATATAAGACAAAGAATTCGCCAATGAAATAAAATAAGTTTCATTGCCTTCATCTAACTTAGCAAGAGAAGAATAAGCATCAGCAGAAGCCGTATAATTTTGCTCCAAATAAGACTTTTGAGCAATATAATGCATATTGTTTTGTGCTTCAAAACTTTGAGAATTAATGATTAAAGCATTTTTCATATACAAAAAAGCATTGGACCAATCCCCCATTTCGGAATATGCATTGGCAGCAAGAAACCATGCATAAAAACTTTGTGGATGCAATTTTTGCGCTTTTGAAAGATATCCCAAAGCTTCATTAATAAGTTGTCGTTTTTCCACTTCAGTTTTTGCTTCCTTAGCCATCTCAACAGTAACTCCTCCTGCAGAAACATTGCATTTTATGCTATTGGAAGAGACTTTTACATCCGTCCGAAATAATGTTCTGTCATTTTTCCACGCAAAATTACGACTGAATGTTTTCACTGAATATGCTAACATTAGTAATATTAATACAGAAAAAACAGTTTTTTTATACTTTTCGTTTTTCAAAAAATAGATAAAAGGCATCGCCATTAGAACGGACAATCCTATCGAAGGTGCGAATAAAAATCGCTCATTCATAAACGTTCCTATATTGAAAAACAGATTGGATTGAATAGAAAATGTTGCAGCTAATATCATCAAAGCCCACGCCCAAAGCGAGTTTTTGAAAAACTTGTAAACGGCAGTAAAAGCCAAAACCAATATGGATAGCAAAAATAACAAAATAAAAATATTCGATAAAGAGTAATATGCAATTTGAAAAGGATAATAATCGTGCGTTAATGGATGCGGAAACAACATGATTGTCAGATACTTCCACCATGTAAACAAAACAGTCGCAAATTCTGTTGAGGAGTCGACATTAAGAAATGGATTATTCAATATTTCGGGGGCAATTTCTTGATTTATCAAATCACCAATCGCCATTTGACGGAAAAATAAAAATATTCCAGAAACAAGAAGTAAAGGCGAAACGATAAAAATGTGTTTTTTTAGATTCGGTTTAAAAAAGAAAAAGAGGCTTAGTGGGATTACTGCTACAAAAGTTAAAGCGTTCTCTTTGGAAAAAACACCCCATAAAAAAACAAGCATCATCCAGAATAAATGAATGATTTTTTCTGTTTTTACAAATCTTACGGCATACCAAAATGCAGCCAGAGCTCCAAGTAAACTGGCAATTTCGTCGCGTCCTTTAATATTTGCAACCACCTCGGTATGAATTGGATGCAATGAAAAAATCAAAGTGGACCAAAATGCTAATGAAGCATACCAGACTTTGTCTTTTTCGAAAGTAAAAAGCTCTCTGAGTAAAGCATACAACAAAACACAAAGCAAAATATACAACAACAGATTGATGAGATGACTCAACATTGGATTTAATCCAAAAAACTGATACTCAACGGCAAACATAATTTGTGTAAGCGGACGATAACGACCACCTGCCACCAATGACTTTTTTGTACCAAAAAAACCAGTAAACGCATCATTGGTCATTATTTCGGGAATACCGGCAATGCCTTTTTTGGTAAACTGATTTTCGGTGATTATCATCCTATCATCCAAAGCATATTCTAAGGTTAAGGTGTTTGCATAAGCTATGAAAACCAAAACAATAATGGCTAAAAAAGGAAAATATGGATTTTGAAACCAAGTATTTTTAGGTTCAATGGCTGACTCAGCAACAATTGACTTGAATTCTTTCTTTTTAAATTCTTTTTTCATAGTTTAATGCATTGGGTAACATTAATAAAAACGGGATGCATTTTTCCATTTTTAACGAATAGTAATTTAAACCGATATGAATGTTCTCATAATATTGCGAGCGATTTTTTAAGTAATATTTTTCGCTTTGAATAGACCAAGCACTATCACCGATTTTTTGAGATAGAAACCATTTTTCCAACAATCTTCCAGCTCTCCCATTGCCATCCATAAAAGGATGAATTTTTTCAAAAATTAGATGTATCATCGAAGCATAGTAAAATGTTTCAGGTGTTGACAATGTATAATTCAAAAGAAATTCAATATCAAAAAATAATTTTGAAAATTCTTCTTCCACAAACTCAGGCTCAACTGCCATATATTCCAACTTACCATTGCTAAAAATTCCCACTTGTTGATTTCGCAATTTTCCCTTTTGACTTTTAAGAGATAAAATTGTTTTGCTTAATAATTTATGAGATTCTAAAAATGCGGTTTTATTTAATTTGTTTTCCATTGCAAAGTTGTATGCATTTATCAAATCATCAATCTTCTTCATCTCCTTTGGTTTTGACCTAACTTTAAACAATTTATTTTTTAGAAAAGTGTCAATATCAATACTGTTTCCCTCAATATTTGATGAGTATGTTGCTGATGATTGAATATAAAACTCAAAATCTTCCTTTGAAAAATTAATTTTTGAATGCAGTTGCTCACTGCCTGAAAACCAATTACTCTCAAGACTGTTCACATACTCATCAAAAAACATATCCGTTAGTACTTTCAACATTTATCTCATTTTGAATTTGATTATAAACGACTCCGAACAAAAACTTAGACAAAAATAGAAAAAAAATGATTACAAATTTTTGACTTTTCAAAGTGCCCCCCTTGTGAATTTAAGGAACTTCAAAAATTTGAGTAAGAAACCCAATCATTTTCAATAGTTCGCATCACACTATGTTTGATTTTGATGAGAAAAAATTGAGAGATTTTTGAGTACAATAATAATATTTTATGTTTTTTTTTAGTAACTTTGTCAAAAAAGAGAAATAATGAATAAGCCAAAATATTTATACAAATCGGAAGATTGTTTAAGAGTTTATGAATTTATTAGTGAAGGTCCGAAAGGACTAATTAAAAAAATGGTTCAATACACTTATACAGGCACCGAAAATGTATATAATTTAGCTTTTGGTGATTACAATGAAGAAACAAAAACAATAGATGATTTTTCAATAACAAACAATGGAGATAGCATAAAAGTATTAGCAACTGTAGCATCTACTGTTTATGCATTTACCGAAAAACATCCAAATGCGTGGATATTTGCAACAGGAAGTTCAAATGTAAGAACACGTCTTTATAGAATGGGAATTACCAATAACCTTGAAGAAATTAAAGCAGATTTTGACATTTATGGATTGACAGTTGATGACAATATTTGGGAAGAATTTATTATTGGGGAAGATTACGAAGCATTTTTAATTACAAAAAAGAAAAAATAGACATATGACAACAATTGAAGAATTAAATCAATCAAAAATTCCTGTAATAGTTTTTGACAAAAAATTAGAACAATTTAGAGACAAAATATTGTTTCCTGAAAAGTTAGCTAAAGCAAAGGAAATATTATCAAAAGTTGGTCTACCAAAGAAGCAAAAGAAATAGCAACGCTCTTGATTGACTAAAAAACTAATCAAATTACTTCTTTAGAAAAAAATGACGTCGCCATTTTCAACAAGCAGATAAAATTTCCTTTTTTTTATCGTCTTAGCGATTATATTGTTTTGAATATTAATTTTGTGAGGTGAGAATATTTACCAATCATTTTTATAATAAAACATCAAGAAACTATTCAAACTTCATCAAAAACTCTCGAATATTCGACTGTTTAATCCCCTTATATCAGCTCCAGGAAACTCATTCATGCTTACGACAAGTTTCCGACAATTTTCTTTAATTGTCATTCCATTTTGATAAATACTCTCATTATTAAAAATTACTTTTTTTGCACCATTCATTAATGATAAGCAAAACTGACCCTGGCATTATTCTCTTTTTTTTCAAAAAAAATTCGACCGCCAAAGGCGGTAATCATTAAAAACTTCCTGCCCTGCGGGACAGGAAGTTTAAGTGTCGAATTATCAAATAAATCAAAAGTGTCAATCCTTAATGCAACGTACAGAGAAGCCGAACGCCCGGCCGCCGCTGTACACGCCGGCACCGCCGCTGTAGAAGTTCAAGTACCGCGAGAAGGTACCATCTACGGTACTTGACCAACAGTAGCCGTTGGAACCCACATTGACGAGCGAACCAGTGCTGCTGTTGCGGTAGCCTGCCACGGGCAACTTTAAAGGTGAGGCAAAAGCACCTGCCGCATTATTGCTAATCCAACTTGCTCGTTCGGTATTCCATTCATCCGCAGTTGGTATTCTATAACCGCTCGGGCATGGGTTGTTTACACCAGCAACACCCTGCCATAAATTGTCGTTTTGAGGAGAACGCCAATCATAAGGGCTACTTGGTGCCAAAATAAAACTATTACCAGGTGTGTTTGTCGATGATAATATATCAGTTGTAGCGGATGTTCTAATTTGATGTCCATCAGTACCACGTCCCCATTGGTATAAATCGCCGTAAGCAGCAGTATCAGTACTGCTTGTTGCAACTTCAGTAGCACCCAAATTACGATCCAACCAGCAATTACCCGAACTTGATACAAGTCCATAACCTGCTGGCGGCGTTACTCCATCACAAGGATTTGAAGGATTTGAAGTAGTAACAAAACTAATGTTATCTCCATAAGCCGTTCCAGCACTATTGGTAGCGTATGCTCGCACATAATAGGTGGTATTGGCTGTTAAGGCTGTTAGGTTACTTGTGAAGTTGCCTATGCCGCTTCCATCATTAGTTGAGTTGTTCGCAGTTGTTGGGTTCGGGGAAGTGCTCCAAACTATTCCTCTTTGCGTAACAGGTGTACCGCCATTGTTTGTAATGTTACCCCCAGAAGTTGCAGAAGTACTTGTTATGTTGCTAATAGGCATGGTGGTAAGAGTTGAGAT
>JAQUHH010000135.1 GCA_028683685.1 Bacteroidales bacterium | reverse complement strand
AGTTTTTGTAACCAACCAGGGAAAAGTGCAAATAGAGTAAAAGGCAAGGCAAATGCCAATGAAAAACCAAGCATCCCAATAATAGGTTTAATAATTTGACCTCCGGCGGATGCAACAACGATGGTTCCAACAATGGGTCCAGTACATGAAAAGGAGACTAAAACAAGCGTTAATGCCATGAAAATAGGTCCAATAAAATCTCCTCTGTCCTCGTTGGCTACTGATTTATTGATTAGCCATGAAGGCATTTGTAATTCAAAAAATCCAAAAAATACAGCTGCAAAAAAGATAAAAATTATAAAGAAAAGAACATTCGGAATCCAATGTGTGCTAATCCAGTTGCCAAATCCTTCTCCAAAAAATACAGCCAAAACACTTCCAAAAACAACATATATTACTATGATGGCAATGCCATAAAGCATGGCTTGGTATTTTCCTTTTTTGCCCGCTTTCATAAAGAAGGTCACCGTCATTGGAATCATTGGAAAAACGCATGGAGTTAGAATGGCTAATAATCCAAACACAAATGCTAAAATGAAAAATCCCCACAATGAATCGCTGTCAGCTTTGTTTTCAACAGGGGTGTTTGAAATATCAGTCTTTGTTTCAGAAGAGGTTTTTTCTGCTATAACGACAGTGGTGTCCTGATTTTCGTCATTGGTTTGTAGATTTTCTTCTGCTAGTGCTTGAACTTCGCCTTTGGCTCCCGGGAGCTTAAATGTAAAATTAATTCCATTTGGAGGTAAACATCGAGAATCATCACAACACATAAATTCCAATTCGCCTTTTACTTCAAAAGGTATATTTGTGAGCATCTCTATTTTTTGACGAAAAACAGCTTTGTTTGCAAAATATGTAACTTCCATCTCAAAATTTGGGTCGTACTCTTTTATGCCCTTAGGTTCAATTACCTTTCCGATAAGCTTATAGTTTTTCGACTTTTCGAAAATAAAAGTTGTTGGAACGGGTCCGTCTTCTGGAAGATGTTGTGAATACAAATGCCAAGTTTTATCAATCTTGGCTGTTAAAAGCAATTCTGCTTCAGTATTGCTGATGATTTTTGTATCAAACGACCATTTAATTGGCTCTAATATTTGAGCCTTTGAAAAGCCTGCTGTTAATGCAAAAACAAAAACGATAAAGGTTTTGATAATCAGTGATTTAAGTCTCATTCTTTTAAGGTTTATGTGTAATATTGTTAAAAATGAATATTCAAAAGTAGAAAAAATATCTTTACCCCTTTTTTTTTGTCATTTTTATTAGATTTTTTTAACGGCATATTTTAAATAACCCTTAGCTTGAAAATTTGTTCAGTTGTATTATCAACATTAAATCTTCGGTCGGCACGATAATTTATAATCCAAACAATTTTTTTGTCGCTTTCTAATATCCAAATATTTTGTTTTTCGAAAAGGTTCATTTTCAAATCGCTAAAAACATCTTGAACTTTTTTGCTTCCTTTTAAACCGTATGGATAGATTCTGTCGCCAGATTTCCAATGTCGTAAACAGAGCGGGAATATTATTTTGTCAGCATCAACATAAAGTTCGTTTGCTTCTGTTGAATGCAGATTATAAACGTGTCGTGGAGAAAGATGTTCAAATGTAAGTAAAAAAGGAAGATGTTCTGTTTCTTGACTGTTTTCAATCCAATATTCAGCGGCTATTTCAGTGGAACTATTGGGTTTTATAATAAGTTTAGATTGATGTGTGATGGCAATAAAAGAGTGATTTATGTATTTTTGCCCGCTTGGAATGGTTTTTTGGTTAAGTATATTTTCAATTTCTCGATAGGAAAAGAAATACTTTTTTAAAAGTTCAAATAAAATTATATCACCGTTTTCTTCCTCCTGAAAAGGGTTTAAATTCACCACTGTTTCTTCTTGATTTTGGCTAATAAATTTTTGAAAGTTATTCACTTTTGAGAAATAGATTTGTTCTTGTTTTAAAATCAATTCTGTGTTGTGAATTGTATTTTGCAGAAAATTCGGGAATGTTTTTTTCAAAATGGGAATTACATCATGCCGAAGTTTGTTTCGCGTATATTTTTTTTCCAGATTTGAACTGTCCATTCTGAAATTTAAGCGATTGTCTTTGGCGTAATTTTCAATTTCTATTCTAGGAGAATTTAGAAGTGGGCGAACAATTTGACCGTTTTTGCATGGAATTCCATGCAAACCAGAAATTCCACATCCGCGACCATAGTTTATCAAAACAGTTTCGATTTGATCGTCTGCATTGTGAGCAATGGCAATAACATCAAACGAATGATCCTTTATTACTTCCTGAAACCAATCATAGCGTAGCTTTCGAGCTGTTTCTTGAGTGTTTAATTTGAGTTCTTTTGAAATCTGATTTGTGTCAAATTGTTTGATATGGAGTGGGATTTCCCATTCTTTTGCAAGATTTTCAACAAATTTTTGGTCGCAATCTGATTCATCTCCTCTGAGTCTGAAATTGCAATGGGCAAATTCAATCATGTAATTAAGCTCTTTTAGTGCATGAGCCATTACTACAGAATCTATCCCGCCACTGATCGCTATTAAAATTTTAGACTCGTGGTTGAAGAGTTCTTTTTGAACAATGCAAGATTTTATTTGTTGAAGTATCATATCGCAAAACTACAACAAAAAAACATTGTTTTGAAAAAAGATGCATTGTGAATTCAAAACAAAAAAAATCTTAATTATTTGCAACAACGCTCTTGAATGATTATATTTGTTAGCTTTTAAAAAAATAGTCAATATGAAAAAATTTGCAGTGATACTATCAGGAAGCGGTGTTTATGACGGTTCGGAAATACACGAAGCAACCTTAACTCTTCTTGCCATCCATAATAATGAGTGTGAATATCAATGTTATGCTCCTGATATAGAGCAACATCATGTTATTAATCATATTACTGGCGAAGAGATGCCGGAAAAACGAAATGTATTAATCGAGTCAGCTCGAATTTCTAGAGGAGATATTAAACCTTTGTCCGAATTTAAAGTAGAAGATTGTGATGCGCTTATTTTGCCAGGTGGTTTTGGTGCTGCAAAAAACTTAAGTACCTATGCCTTTGATGGAGTGAATAGCAAAGTATTGCCCGAATTAAAAGAAGTTCTGATCAATATGCACGAAGCCAAAAAACCAATCGGAGCAATGTGTATCTCTCCTGTTATTATTGCTAATGTCTTGAAAAATACAACCTTAACAATTGGAAATGATGAAGCTGTGGCTAATAATATTGAATTAATGGGATCTACTCATCTTAAAACGTCTTACGGAGAAGTGATGGCGGATAAACTTAATATGGTGTTTACAACACCTTGTTATATGCTCGATTCAAATTTGGTCGATATTTACGACGGAGCCAATAATTTGATAGAATCGATTATTGATAATTTACCTAAATAGTATATTTTTAATACCCATTATCCAGTTTATAATCTCAATTTGATTGTTTTCTATGAGATTGTTTAACTCAAAAAAATGATTTTTCCCTATGGCATCTCCCAATAAATTTCCCCATACTTGGCTCATTATTTTTATTTTAATTATTATTTCTGCGGTTGCTACTTGGATTGTTCCTGGAGGTGAGTATATTGAGCGTATTTCCGAAGATGGTTTGAGCAAAGAAATGGAATTCAAACTCATTGAAAATGTTCCTCAAACGTGGCAGATTTTTTCTGCTTTTTTTAAAGGATTTGAAAAACAGAGTGGTATTATTGTTTTTATTTTAATGATTGGGGGGGGCTTTTGGATAATGAATAACTCCAAAGCTATTGATGTGGGAATTTATTCTTTTCTGCGGAAAACTCGCTCTCTTGAAAAAAATAGGTGGATAAAAAAATTAGGGGTCGATAATATTATTATGACCTTAATAATGCTCGTTTTTGCCATTTTTGGAGCGGTGTTTGGCATGAGCGAAGAAACCATCGCTTTTGTTGTAATTATTGTTCCGCTTGCAATCTCCATGGGCTACGATTCGATTGTTGGACTAGGATTGGTTTATGTTGCAGCTCACGTGGGTTTTGCTGGAGCCATACTCAATCCATTTACCATCGGTATAGCACAAGGTATTGCTGGTGTTCCTCTGTTTTCTGGGTTTGAATATCGTATTTTTTGTTTTATCGTTTTAATGTTTATTGCTATTGTATGGATATTGGTATATGCTGCCAAAGTGAAGAAAAATCCCAAAAAATCAATTATGTATGAAGAAGATTCATACTGGCGGAATCGTGAAACAGTAAATCCCGATGAGATAATTTATGAAAAAACATGGGGCTCATGGTTTGTATATGTTGTAATTCAAATTGTTTTGATTATTTTTTCTGTTTTATATCCACTCACTACACTCTCTATTGGCGACCCTGAATCTGTCGATGCTTTAAAATTGATTCTTCCAGTATTGCCTATTTTAGCTGGATTATTTGCTATTATTAGTATCCCTTTGCTTCTTAAATCGTATCATTTTTTTATTTTAAATATTTTGCTTTTTACAATTTTATTTTTAATTGTTGGAGTGATGGGGTATCAATGGTACATTATGGAAATTGCATCTTTGTTTTTTGCCATGGGATTAGCTTCGGGTATATCTATGAATAAATCTGGAAATGGAATTACTAAATTGTTTATTGAAGGGGCTGCGGATATTATGCCAGCGGCTCTAGTAGTGGGACTTGCCGGTGGAATAATTGTGGTTTTAGAAGATGGAAAAATCATCGCTAGTATTTTACATAAAATGGCTTCTGTAATGGATGGTACAGGGAAAATTGCCAGTGTTGGAGTGATGTATGTGATTCAGGCTGTGATTAATATCGTAATTCCAAGCGGTTCTGCAAAAGCAGCACTAACCATGCCTATTATGGCTCCTTTTTCGGATTTAATTGGATTATCGCGCCAAGCTACCATTCTTGCTTTTCAGTTTGGGGATGGTTTCACAAATATGATAACGCCTACTTCAGGTGTCTTGATTGGAGTTTTAGGAATTGCAAGGGTCCCTTTTCACAAATGGTTTAAGTGGGTTTTCAAATTTGTAATTGTACTTTTAGTTGTCGGATTTTTACTCTTGATTCCTACCGTTTTATTTAATTTACCTGGTTTTTAAAATATATTTTGAAGTATGAAAAAGATTTTTTTATTAAATTTTGTTCTTGTTTTTTTGTTGAATATTAAAGCTCAAGAAGTAATTGTGTTGCCCAAACCACAAACTCAAGGCGGAATGCCATTGATGGAAGCTTTGTCGAAACGAAAATCAATGCGTAATTTCGACAGCAATAAATCGTTTAACAATCAAATGTTGTCTAATCTTTTGTGGGCAGCAAATGGCATTAATCGTCCAGAATTGGCTAAACGAACGGCTCCTTCAGCTGTAAATTGGCAACAAATTGAAATTTATGTAGCCATCAAAGAAGGTGTATATTATTATAATTATAAAAATCATTCTTTGGAATTAGTAGAAGTTGGAGATTATAGAAAAGAGATGGGAAAACAGATTTTTGTAGGAGATGCATCTGCTGTTTTGGTCTATATTGCCGATATTGAAAAAATGGAAGGTGCCAACGAAAAAGCAATCGACTTTTATTCCGCTACCGACTGTGGAAATGTTTGCCAAAACGTGTATCTATTTTGTGCTTCCGAAAGCTTAGCAACGGTTGAAATTGGCATGATTGAAAGAGAACAAATAGCCAAACGCCTGAAAATTAAAGAGAAAGCAAAGGTTATTTTGACTCAACCCGTTGGTTATTCTAAATAGTTTTTTAAAAAAAATATATTGAATAACGAAAAGCAAAATATTAAAAAGATTTTTTTTTTAAGAAATTGGATAAATTTTTCTTGTAATAGATTGTCAATTTTATATTGTAGTATTAATAAATATTGCCAAACAATAATTTTTTCTAATAATATTTCATTGCTTTTTTTGATTACTTTCAGTTTGGGAATCTTTTTCATTAACAGGTATCATTCACATGATTGGGGTGATGATTTTGCATTGTATCTTATGCAAGCAGAAAATCTAGCCTCTTTAAAATTTCAAATACCAACTTATTATGTGTTTAATCCGCTTAATCCCATAATAGCTCCAGCTTATTATCCACCAATTTTTCCTGTTTTTCTTAGTTTGTTTTTCCCATTTATTAAAACGGATATTAATTCTTATATTCTATTAATTCACTGTTTGATGATATCTAATATAATAGTTTTTTGGCAATACGCCAAAAAAAATCATGCTCGACTATATGTGTTTTTGTTGTGTTTATTATGGCTTTATAATCCTTGGGTTTTAGGATTTAAGAATGAAGTTATGAGTGAGTTTTTATTTGTTTTTTTGCTGATTTTGTTTTTTCATAATTTCAGAAAAAAAGACAATTTCTTTCTTTCAATTGTTTTTGGATCATTAATGGTAGCTACTCGAACTATTGGCATTGTAATTATTCCAACACTATTGATTTTGTCTATTTTTGACAAAAGATGGAAATATAATT
>JAQUHH010000134.1 GCA_028683685.1 Bacteroidales bacterium | reverse complement strand
GCTTTTACTAAATTCGTTCCTAAATGATGAATTTGTGTATAATTTGCTTGCAAGTTTTGAGCGTTCAAATAGTGCATATCATTAATGTATGCGTAAAAATTTTCGCATTGACCCGAGAAAATTAAATCGCTCATGCCAAGGGGGGCATAAATATGTAATTTTTTTCCTGAAAAATGAATGGATGCAGTCCCTGCTGCATCACTTGATTCGATGTAAAGTTCGTCTGAATCTATACTGCCTAAAGTTTTTATATTTGCGGCATCATGGAGGTAAATTTTGGAAAGCGTTTTCCCGGAAATGGAAACTCCAACATCCGTTTTGTAATTATAAACCCATTTAAATTTGTTTAAATCTCGGAAAACTAAGGTGTTATCAGAATTTTTGACAGAAATATTTTCGATAAGATTTTCACCCCCTTCAATCAAAATTACATTGTTTTCCAAACTATTGTCAATGGTGAGTTCAATGTTATCGTAAAGTTCAACTGAGGTAAAAACTTCGGTCTGCACAAATCGTTTTGCATCTTTTCCTTTGCCTTTTAATGAGCTGTACTTCGATTCTTTGGAACAAGAAGAAGTCATGGCAAGAAACAAAAACAGACCCACGATTCCCGTGAATCTGTTTTTTTGTTGCTTTGAAAATATTTTTGTGCTCATTACTTCAATAAATTACTTTGTATTTTAGCTTTGCTGCGATGCACTGCGATGCACTGAGCTCGTCGAAGTGAGCTTGCCGAAGTGAGCTTGCAAACTCGGTTCTTGCAAACACTATTTAAAGAGTCGGAAAATATCATTCCCAATAACAAATATCATCAATGCCATAAGTATAAGCATGCCAATATATTGCACGTTTTCCATAAATTTATCGGAAAGTTTTCGACCCGTAATAACTTCAATTAGCAAGAAAAGAACATGTCCGCCATCCAAAGCGGGAATGGGCAAGATATTCATAAAAGCTAGAATGAGGGACAAAAGACCGGTGATGTACCAGAATTTATGCCAATCCCAAACGCCACCGTAGATTTTTGCAATTCCAATGGGGCCTTGCAAGGAATCGGTTGCTTTTTCTTTGCCTTTAAAAATTTTGCCTATGCCAGTGATGTTCAATTTGAGCATTTCCATGGCATCTTTCCACCCATAATATACCGCTTGCGAAAGAGAATAATTTTCGGTGGGTAGTTCAGGGATAAGACGAGCAAAACCAACACCCGTGCTATCTATTTGTATGTTTTTCACCAAAGTGTCCTGCGTACGGATTAAAGTTAAAGTGATTTCACTGTTTTTAAGCGGTTCAAGCTCTTTTGCAAACTGGGGGAAAGATAAAATTTCTTGTTCATTGAGTGAGACAATTTTATCTCCTTTTGCAATGCCTGCTTTGGCGGCAGCGGAATTGGGGATAATAGAGTCGATGATAATTTGTCCCAAAGATGGTTCAAAAAGGTTTTTTTGTTTGCTTGCTTTAAAATCATCATAAAAATTTTCATCAATTTGAATTATTTGTTTTTGTCCTGCTCTTTCAACGGTAACATCGGCTCCAAAAATAACGGCTATGGAGATGGCATCTTTAAAACGAATTACTTTCTTTCCGTTGATTTCCAGTATTTTATCTCCTTCCTTAAAACCTGCTTTTTCGCCTAATTCATATGGAGAGATGCTTTCAATTGCTGAATTTGGGACATATTCTTTTTCGAAAACAAGAATAACCATGGCAAAAAGAATGACTCCCAAAATTAGGTTAACGGTAACGCCGCCAAGCATTACGAATAATCTTTGCCAAGCTGGTTTTGCCCGAAATTCCCAAGGTTGTTGGGGTAATTTCATCTGTTCTTTATCGGAAGATTCGTCAATCATTCCTGCAATTTTTACGTATCCGCCCAAGGGCAACCAGCCCATACCATATTCGGTGCCTTTATAAGTGAATTTGAATAATTTAAAACCCCAAGCATCAAAAAATAGATAAAACTTTTCCACTTTGATGCCAAAAGCACGGGCCATTATAAAATGTCCAAATTCGTGTAATAATACTAAAATTGATAAGCCCAAAATTAATTGAGCTGCCATGATCAGTCCTGTCATATTGTTTTGTTTATTAAATTGTTAGCTTTAATTCTTGTCTCTTTGTCCATTATAAAATAGTCATCCAATTCTGGATTGCTAATATTTGTAACTTGATGAATGCAGTGTTCGATAATGATTGGAATTTGAGTAAATTTCAATCTTTTTTGCAAGAATGCTTCCACTGCAATTTCGTTGGCAGCATTCATGACGCATGGAATGATACCGCCCATGCGGATGGCATCAAAAGCAATGCGTAAATTGCGGAATTTGTCTAAATCTGGTTTTTCAAAATGCAAACTGCCTTGTTTAAATAAATCTAATCTATCCTCTTTTAAATACACTCTTTGAGGATAGCTTAATGCGTATTGTATCGGAAGTTTCATGTCCGGAATTCCCAATTGTGCTTTCACAGAGCCGTCCGTAAACTGAACCATGGAATGAACAATGGATTCGGGATGAACCATAACTTCAATTTTGTCTACCGGAATTCCAAAAAGCCAATGTGCTTCAATAACTTCCATGCCTTTGTTCATCATGCTTGCCGAATCAATGCTGACTTTTGCTCCCATCGACCAATTTGGATGTTTGAGGGCTTGTTCTGGACTTACATTTTCCAATTCATTCAAAGAAAATGTTCTAAAAGGTCCGCCCGAAGCAGTAAGTATCAGTTTTTCAATAGTGTCGAACGATTCTCCAACCAAACATTGGAAAATGGCAGAATGCTCAGAATCAATTGGATATATTGAAGATTTTGTAGTATTTATTAATTCCATAATGAGTGCACCGCCAACAACTAAGACTTCTTTGTTTGCTAAAGCCACTTTTTTGTTGTGCTTCATGGCGTTGTATGTGGGCCTTAATCCACTGTAGCCAACTAAAGCCATCACCACAGTGTCGATGCTCTCCATGCTTACAATATCTTCAATAGAATGAGAACCACAAAAAACTTTAATGTGATGTTTTGAAAGTGCATCCTGAACTTCTTGGTATTTATTTTCGTCGGCAATAACGACCGCATTGGGTTCGTATTTGAGGGCTTGTTGAATGAGTAAATTGGCATTTTTATTGGCGGTAAGCACTTCCACTTCAAATAAATCAGGATGTTGTTCGATGACTTCTAAAGTTTGTATTCCGATGGAACCAGTAGAACCGAGTATGGCAATTTTTTGAGATTTCGTCATGTTTTTTTATGGATTTGCTGTTTTGTGTTTAAACGAGATAAATTCTCTAGCATCTACTGGAATTCCGTTGTACCAAAGTTCAAAATGGAGGTGAGGTCCGCTGGATAAATTGCCTGAATTTCCTACAATGGCAATGGTTTCTCCGGCATCTACACGGGCTCCTTGTCGCTTAAGTAAACTGGCATTGTGTTTATACACGGAAACTAAATTATTAGAATGTTGAATTGCAATCACATTCCCTGTTTTTATCGTCCATTCAGCCATGATTACATATCCATCCAAAACAGATCTGACAGGCTCGTTGGTATTGGTAACAATATCGATTCCGTAGTGATTTATGGTCGGATTAAATACATTTGAGATATATCCATTTACGGGAGTGAAAAAGAAAAGATTTTTGAGTGATTTTTTTGAGTCCGAAGCCATAATATTCCCCGCAGACGAAGTTTTGGTATTTATATTTGTGCCAAAATATTTAATTTGTCCTTCTACTTCTTTTCTGAAAATTGAGTCTTGCGCCGAGGGTGAAAGAGAAGCTGGATTCACATTTACTTTTTCGGTCTTGGGTTCTTCTTCCTTCTCTATATTTTGATAATTACTTTCACTGTCAATGACTTCGTCATTTAAAATTTTCTTTAAATTGCTTAAATAAACTTCTTTTTGATTTGCATCTTTGGATAGAGAATCGGCACGTTGTCTGAGGTTATAAACATCTCGCTTGAGTTCCACCGAAGCATATCCTGGAATGTATTCTCGCAAAGGGGTATAGGCAATCAGAATAGTGGTGAGAAAAATCAAAAATAGAGAGAGGGTGATGAAAATGACAAATACGTTTAATCTTGAGAGTTTAATCGATACTTTCTCTTCTAAAGTCTCGTGATTCATGATAACTAACCGATACTTGTTTCGCAGCTTCTCGTTGAATTTTTTCCAATCAATTTTCTTGATTTTAAACATGTTTTCGGTTCGTTCGTATTTAAAAAGCAAAATTAAGAAAATCTTACTACTGTGGTCTCTTTTAAAAATAAAAAAAGTTAATATGCAGATACAAGGTCTGTTTATTAAACTTTTTATGTAGTGTATTGTTTATAGAGCAGTACTAATTTGAACGATAAATAATGAAACTGAATCCATTTTATAATTATTTCAAGTCATTTCTGATGATTGCATTTCTTTTTATTTCAATGGTTTCGTGTTCACAAAACAAAATTATGGAAGAAGTAAAAATGGAAAATGTAAAATTTAATACTTTAACGGATGCTGAAGCAAACGTTATTATAAATAAAGGGACAGAAAGACCTTTTTCTGGAAAATTTTTAAATCATGAAGAGGAGGGAACTTATACATGCAAACGTTGTGATGCACCTTTGTATCGTTCGGATGATAAATTTATGGCAGATTGTGGCTGGCCTGCATTTGATGATGAAGTTGAAGGAGCGGTAAAACATGTACTAGATGCTGACGGACGCCGTACCGAAATAGTTTGTGCTAATTGTGGTGCTCATTTAGGGCATGTATTTGAAGGCGAGAGATATACTGATAAAAATGTGCGTCATTGCGTAAATTCTATTTCTATGAATTTTATTGGAAAAGAGGTCGAAGTAAAGCAAGATACCGCTATTTTTGCTGCTGGTTGTTTTTGGGGCGTAGAGTTTTATTTCCAGAAAGTAAAAGGTGTTTTGTCTACGCAAGTTGGTTATCTGGGTGGAAAAACTCAAAATCCAAGCTACCACGAAGTCAGTTACGAAAATACAGGTCATGCCGAGGCATTGCAAGTGATTTTTGATGCCAATAAAGTGAGTTATGAAGATTTATGTAAACTCTTTTTTGAAATTCATGATTTTTCGCAAGTCAATAGACAAGGTCCCGATGTGGGAGAGCAGTATCGAAGTGAAATATTTTATTTGAATGACGAACAAAAATCCATTGCTCTTAAAATAATGGAAAGTTTGAAACAGAAAAATTATAAAGTAGCTACAAAGCTTACTCCTGCTTCTACTTTTTGGAAAGCTGAAGACTATCATCAGAATTATTATACAAAAAAAGGAGGTATTCCATATTGCCATACCAGAAAGAATATTTTTTAAGAATTGATTTTTGTTTCTATACTTTTTTTAGATAGATATTGGTTTTTTTTTTGATATTTTTGTTGCCTCTATTTTATGCTCTGAAAGTCAGTTCTTTAAGTTGAAATGAAGTTTTTTTATTTGAAATAAATCATTTTTTTTAATAATTCTGTAAAAGAAATGAATACATTTGCCGAAATAAAATTGTCTTCGTAGCTCAGCTGGTAGAGCAATTGACTCTTAATCAATGGGTCGGGAGTTCGAGCCTCCCCGAGGACACTCTTTTTCAATGAAGAATTAAAAATTAAGAATTGAAAATTACGGGAAAATGGAAAATAATCACGAATTACGAATTTTCGCTTTCGTAAAGTTTTTGTTCATTTAATTAACAAATTTACCGTCAGTTACTCAGTTACTCAGTTACTCAGTTACTCAGTTACTCAGTCACTTGGTCACCTTTTTCTCCTTTTTGAAAATCAGCTAATCAGCGAATCATCATATCATCCGTCAGGCACTTTTCCCTTTTCCCTTTTCCCTGATTTCCCTTTATTATTTCATAATCTTTTTTCGATTCATTGCTGCTTGATATTTTCGGGCATTAATCAAATGTTCGTTGTAGGAAACTGCAAAATTGTGGTAGCCTGAAAAATCGTCTTTTGCACAAAAAAAGATATAATTGTGATTTTCGAAATCCAATACTGCATCGATGGACGAAATAGAAGGGACACAAATAGGGCCTGGTGGAACGCCTGTATATTTGTAGGTATTAAAGGGCGATTCAATTTCTTTGTGATGATTCAAAACTCTGCGAATGCTGAAGTCGCCAGCAGCAAAAATCAAAGTGGGATCGGCTTGCAGTGGCATTCCTGTTTTTATTCTGTTCAGATAAACGCCTGCAACTTTTGGTCTTTCGTCTTTTTTTGAAGTCTCTTGCTCTACAATGGCTGCCAATGAAATTACTTCTAATGGGTTCATGTTTAGTAATTTGGCTTTGTTTTTACGATCTTCATTCCAAAACTTTTGATATTCTGAATACATTTTATCATACAATTGTTGAGCTGTTGTATTCCACCATATTTCATAGGTGTTTGGAATAAAAACGCTGATGCGATTATAGTGGTCAAATCCTTTGCTGAGGATAAAAGCAGTGTCGTTTAGTACATTTATAATACTTAATGAATCGGCTTCTATTTGTTGCGAAATTCGTCCTGCC
>JAQUHH010000133.1 GCA_028683685.1 Bacteroidales bacterium | reverse complement strand
AAGTAAACAATCATTATTTTACCTTGGAAAAGAGTTTGAATGGAATTGATTTTGAGTTCATTGCACAAATTCAGGGCGAAGGAAATTCAAATCAAATAAAAGATTACAACTATCAGGACAATGACCTAAGCAATGAGGTAATTTATTACAGATTAAGTCAAACTGATTTTGATGGTAGCGAAAAAGTTTTTCCAATGATATCGGTGGATTGTTCTCAAGAACAGGAAATTAGCATTGTGCCAAATCCATTCAAAAGTACGATTACTATTAGTGGTTTACCAAGCGATTGTCTGATTGAAATTTATGGTGCTAGAGGAGAGAAAATCGAATCTATCAAGCATCATGATTCAAATAATTTGGAAATGAATTTAGAATATTTAAGTAGCGGAATCTATTTTGTTAGAATAATAGAAGCTGGAGGTGAAGTTCATTCGTTTAAAATAATAAAGAATTAGAAGAGAAGGAATTGGGTACAAAATATTTTGTACCCAATTTTCAATTATTAATTGTTCAAATTATTCTAAGTACATGACAAAAAATTTAAAAGGCCTATTTTGTCCTGATAATGAGTGTTTAAGAGTATCGTAGCAATATATTCTAATCCATGCTTAACAAAACTTTTTGCTCGATGACCATGTTTTAGCAATCTTATTTCTTTAATATAATAATGTAAAAACAGTCCAACCTTATACGCCCAAACAAAAGCGGTTTTTACGAATAAAAAAATATCTGATGATTTTGGTTTTTATTATTAAACCAGCGAAACAGTCAGGCACTTATAGTTACTTGGTTACCCAGTTACTCAGTTACCAATGTATTTATTTACAATACTTATCCATCGGTTTTTTGGCTTCAATTTTTCCTAAATCTAGTGCCTTTTGCCAATTAGCACAGGCTGATTTTAAACTCCCCGATTGATGAAATACATTTCCTAAATTCAGATAGATACCAGCATCCAATGGGTCTATTTTTAGTGCATTTTCATAATCATTTATTGCTTGTTCAAATCTTTTTAGAATAGCAAAAACATTCCCTCTATTTTTGAGAGCATCTATATTCAAACTGTCAAACTTTGTTGATTCGTTAAAAAAAGACAGACTTTCAAGGTATTTTCCTTCTTTTGCCCGATTAGTGCCAAGGTCGAAAAAATATTGAGAAACAATACTGCTTTTTTTACCATCATTTTTAGATTCTTGATATTCTATAAAAAGAGCATTTGCTGAATTATATAACTCGAAGGCTTCTTTATCATTTGAATCTAATTTTAAAGATGTCTCTAAATCTAGCACGGTATTTTCTAAATTGCCAGTTCTATAATGCAGTATTCCTCTGTTTTTGAAAGCTATAGGATTCTTTGCGTTCAAGTCTATTGCTTTATCATAATCGTTTATCGCTAAGTTGATACTGTCAATTTTCAAATAACTTGATCCACGATTAAGATAATATTCATGATTTTCGGAATTTATACTTATTGATTTTGAATAATTTTTAATGGCTGTTGCATATTCATTATTTTCGTAATAATGCAATCCTAGTGCGAATATAGCATAATGATTTTCGGAATTTTTGTCAATGATATCCGTCCAAAATACATAGCTGTTTTTAAAAACTTTCGAACGTGCATAGGTTTGTATCGAATATCCACTTATAAGAAGAAGTGCAAAAAACAAGATTGCTTTTTGTTGTTTAGGTTTACTTTGATAAAAAAAATGTTTTATTATAAAAACTGAAGCAATAATTAAACCCAAATAAGCTAAATAAGTGTACCGTTCAGCAACAATTATTCTTCCCTTAATGGGAATAATGTGCAAAACTATGGAAATATTGATAAAGAAGAATATGAGCCCAAATATTATTTCCCTTTGCAAGCTTTTATTCTTTATTTTTTTGATAAAATAGAATGCTAAAATAGCTGCTATTAATAGGGCTATGGGAGCAAGTTTATACAAGATGTTTAAGGACTCCCCATCGGGATAAGGATACATGCTGTTTTGATAAAAAGGGAAAAAGAATCCCATAATATAATACATCAAACTGTGTGAAAAATAGAATAAGGTCTTTAATGAAACAATATTTATCAAAGAAAACTCACCAGGTTCAAATTTTGGGATGGATTCATAATATATAAATATGGCGGCGAAGCTTAAAAGCACAATTAATAGTATTGATTTTGTCCATGGTGATTTTAAATACGTTATCCATTTATTAATTTGCTTTTGATTTCTATCATTGAGGATAAATAAAATAAATACTGGTAAGAAGTAAGTAATAATATCTATAAATAAACCACTTGATAATGTGTCAGATTTTACAATAAAATTTGTTATTATACTTGATTTAAATACAATAAATAAGATTAAATAAAAAAGAATGATAAGGTTTATGGTGTTATATTTTGATAATATATACTTTAATTTATGTTCTTTAATGTTGCTTTTTTCTTGTGTTTTATCATTAAATAATTGCTTGTAATTCAGCTTTTTAGAAATATGAATAATGATTAATGGGATGAATGCACATAGTGCGAAAAAGCCAATAGAATCAAGAAATGTTAGTTGTACTAAACCAATAATCAGTATAAACAATAATGATTTTAGCGTAATTTTATCTTTTATATAAAATTCCACTAATAATAGTGTTAGCCCTAGAGTAATAGCAGATATTTTGCTTAGAATCGCCAGATAAGCCAATATTATTGTTAGTAAAAAGAATAATATTTGATCTGTTTTTAAAAATTTGATGTAAAACAGAGTTCCTAATAAGAAGAACATGGTGAATAATAAATCTTTTCTTTGCATTATCCACGCCACTGATTCTGCGTTATAGGGATGTATTGCAAAGATTAATGCAATCCAGAAAGAAGCAATATTATCGTGAAAAATGATTCGGGTAAGGTAAAAAACCAAAAATATATTTATAAGATGGATTAATATATTTATCAAATGAAAATAAAATGGATCATCTCCAAATAGTTTTTTTTGCAATTGAAAACTAAATAGGCTTAAAGAGATTTTAGCATCAAACGCGTATATTTTCCTAAAGCTTTGGATACCAATATTTTCGTTTAGTATTTCGTTGCTTGTTATATATGTTGTGTCATCCCAATTTAGGAAATCGCCTTGTAAAGAAGGGGTAAAAACTATGGCTGTTAGCAATAGGATGAAAATTTGCAAATATTTATTGATTTTATTTTTCATTTTATTTAATAGATAAATATTGCATTAAATATTTAAGACAAGAGTCTAAGTTTGAAAAACAAAAATAGCAATTTACAAGATATCTTAGGAGTATTATTGGGTTTAATTTTTTTTTAAATTAAAGGGTATATCGACTTTTCTTGTTTTGTATGTTTCCCAGTCGCTTCAATTACCTAATTCTCTATCTTGTTAAAAAAAAAGATTAAGGCAAATTTTTATTCAATTCTATTTTTACCTGCTTTTGCTTTTTGGTGGATGGAGGTTTTGTATTTATCTGGATCCAATTTAAGGCAGGCATTGTAGTATTTTAGAGCAATTTTGTTTTCTTTTTTAATTTCATGCATAAAACCAGCCATTAGACATGAGTTTGCAGCATAAAACCAAGTTTTGTCAGAAGCTTGAGCGATGACTGTATTATAATATTTTAGTGCGTTCGTTTTATCTCCTTTTTCATCGTAGATTCGAGCTAAACGATATAAATATTCAATATTATTTTCACTAATTTTAATATCTGCTCTGTACTGTTTTAATATTTCAAAGGATTTGTCATAATATCCACCATCAAATAAAAGCCTAGCTTTTAGTAAAATTAAATTTGGTTTTATTCCAGAACTAGCCTCTTCAAATGCAGCATTGTCCGATTCGGAATTTTGAAGACCTAATTTTAATGCATCTTGCATGTATTCTTGATATTTAATGGGCGAATTGTTCATTAAATAATGCCATGCAATTCTCTGGTAGGAGGCTTTTACATAGTTTCTGTTCGAAGAGTTGAGTATGTATCTATAGAAGTAAGAGACGGCTCTATTGTCCATTTTGTTTTGCAAAGCAATTCCTGTTAGATAATCGATATATGAGAAATTTAAATAAGAATCATCAAAATTCATGGACAAAAGAATCTCAATGGCGGGATCATTCATCCCATTTTTCATCATAAAATCAGCACAGACAAAAGTCAGCAGTTTGTTTACGGAAATTTCTTTTTCTATTTCCGGGTCAAATAAAATAGTTTTGACTCTGTTTTCTGCTTTTGCTATTGGATCGAACGTTTGAATTACAGCAATTTTCAAACAGGCTGCTTCGGGATAGAAGCAATTAAAAAGCGTATCATTTTTTACCGATTTATGATATCTGTTTATTTCGTGGATGCCGGTTTCGATAGATCCCGACAAGGAAGCGAAGGAGGCAGCCCACTTAAGATGATCGGGAATGCTTCCGGTAATTAGATTTAGCAGTCCAGAGAGTTTTAAATTATAGTCAAATTCGGGATGTCTTTTCCGATTTGTATTCGAGAGCAATTTGGCTTTGCGTAAGTCGAAAGCGGCTCTAATTTTTTCATTAAAAACAATTCGAGCCATTGATCTGTGAAAATACAATTCGGCGATGATGGCATCTTTAATGGGGGATTCTGTAGCGATGTTTTCAAAAACTGAAATTTTCTCCGAACATTGGATTTTAAAGTTTTCAAATTCGACTTTATTGGAGTTTACCAACAGCTTCACCAAATCGGCATAGTTGCTCACAAAGAGGTAGGCTTGGTTTTGGGGATCTTTTTTTTGTGCCTCTACAAGCATGTTTTTTGCTTGTTCAGTTTGCATACGTGAAGCGCAAAGGTATGCGTTTGAGCACGTTTGATTGAAGATTACGTGGGGTTGGCTTAGCGAATTAGTAGGCAAAATCAAAAAGATGAATAATCCAAAAACAGAAAACTCTTTATGTTTTTTCATAAAGAGTTTTCCAAAAGTTATAAAAAGCTTATTCAGCTTGATCGTCTTGATGAGCGATATTTGATATTTCTTCATCTACTAAGATTCTACTGCAATATTCACAAACAATAATTTTTTTATGCATTTTAATGTCCAAATGTCGTTGAGGTGGAATTTTATTGTAGCAACCTCCGCACGCATCTCTTTCAATTTGAACAATAGCCAAACCATTACGAGCGTTTCCACGAATGCTTTTATAGGCTTTAAGGAGGCGAGATTCAATCTTTTTTTGGAGTTCAAGAGATTGTTCTGTAAGTTCTTTTTCTTCTTTTTCTGTTTCGGCAATGATATCGTCTAATTCGCTGCGTTTGAGTTCCAATTCGTTTTTCAAATGAGACAAATTGTTGTTGGTCAATTCAATTTCACTTTTTTTGTTATCCATCGTGATCAAATTTTCCTTCAATCTCTTTTCGTTCAATGTGATTTCCAAATTTTGGAAATTTATCTCTTTTGATAAAGCTTCGTATTCACGATTGTTACGAACGTTGTTTTGTTGCTCTTCATACCTTTTAATCAGAACTTTAGACTCTTTAATAGAAGCGTTTTTTTCTTGATTTATTTCTTCAATTTCCTTAATTTCTTCAAGAAATTTATTGATTCTGGTTTCGAGTCCACTGCATTGGTCTTCAAGGTCTTGAACTTCTAGTGGAAGCTCGCCACGAATCGTTCTAATTTTATCAATTTTAGAATCAATTAGTTGAAGTTTGAATACAGCCACTAATTTATCTTCTACGGTAATTTCATCAGAAGCGTTTTCTTCTACGTCTACTGAGTTTACAGGCATTGCTACTTCTTCCTGTTGTTTTATCTCTTCAGACGTCTCTTTTTTGCGGGTTGTTTTTGCCATATCTATTTACTAATTGTCTTTTGTTTGTATATTATAAATAATGTACAGGATTCTCACTGTTTTTTGCTTTAGAGCATGCAAAGTTAGGAAATTTTTTCGTCAATACGTCAAATAAAATATCTTGTATCATTTTTTCGCTCTCAAAATGTCCTATATCTGCGATTAGCAAGCGGTTTTGAAAATCAAAAAAATCATGATATTTGATATCTCCGCTGATAAAAATGTCTGCTTTTTCGCGTACTGCTGAATTTATTAAAAAAGCACCGCTTCCGCCAGAATAGGCTACCCGATGAATCTCTTTTGATAAATCATTCGAATTGTGCCGAATGATTTGCAGTTGAAGTTGTGATTTTAAAATTTCTAAAAAATCTTTTGCTGAAATAGGTTTTGGCAAATCGCCCACAATGCCAGCACCCACTTCGGGATTTAAGTTTTTTAAAGGAATCAAGTCGTATGCCACTTCTTCGTATGGATGAGCCTTAATCATGGCCGACAAAACCGACTTGAGTAGATGTTTTGGAACAATGGTTTCAATTTTTTGTTCTTTTTCAAAATGGATTTCATTTTTATTTCCCACAAAGGGAGTTGCTGCTTCGTTGGCTCGAAAAGTGCCAAAACCTTCGGAATTGAAAGAACAATGGTCATAATTTCCAACATTGCCTGAACCTGCCGAAAACATTGCTTGCCGGACATTCCCTGCGTGATCGTCGGGACAAAATACAATCAATTTAAATAAATCATTTTCAAGC
>JAQUHH010000001.1 GCA_028683685.1 Bacteroidales bacterium | reverse complement strand
AAAGAGATATTTTTTTGTTTTCTTTTAAATAGTCGTACTTTTGTACAAAATATCAAGTTTCCTAAGAAATGAAAGCAAGAATAAATACTATTGAAGAGGCCATTGAAGACATTCGTCAGGGCAAGATTATCATTGTTGTAGATGATGAAGATCGTGAAAATGAAGGTGATTTTGTAACAGCGTCGGAACTTATAACAACCGAGAAGGTTAACTTTATGGTTACCCATGGAAGAGGTTTGGTGTGTACTTCTATATCGGGAGAGCGTCTAAATGAATTGCAAATACCAATGATGGTATTAGATAATACGTCTACCCATGAAACTCAATTTACGGTTTCTGTGGATTTGCTTGGCAATGGCTGTACCACCGGTATTTCTGCCTTTGACAGAGCAATGACCATTAAAGCACTCGTTGATAAAGATACAAAACCAAGCGATTTGGGTCGCCCTGGACACATTTTTCCTCTTCGGTCGGTGAGTGGTGGCGTTTTACGCCGTGCCGGACACACAGAAGCCTCTTTAGATATTGCAAAGATGGCAGGGTTTTATCCTTCTGGTGTGATCGTAGAAGTGATGAATGAAGACGGATCCATGGCTCGTTTGCCTGATTTAATGCAAATTGCTGAAAAATTTGACATGAAAGTTATTACCATCAAAGATTTAATCAAATATCGATTAAAAACAGAATCTTTGGTTGTTCAAGAAGAAACAGTGGATATGCCTACTGAATTTGGACATTTCAAATTGTCTGCTTTCCGTCAAATCGACAACGAAGTAGTTCATTTAGCATTGACCAAAGGCGAATGGGAAGAAGGAGAAGACATTCTGGTTAGAGTTCACTCTTCCTGTGCTACTGGCGATATTTTTGGTTCCTGCAAATGCGATTGCGGAGATCAACTTCACGAATCGATGCGCATGGTAGAAGCCGAAGGAAAAGGAATTGTTTTGTATATGATGCAAGAGGGCAGAGGGATTGGCTTGGTAAACAAGCTAAAAGCCTACCATCTTCAAGAGCTTGGACGGGATACAATTGAAGCCAATATTGAACTTGGTTTCAAAGCTGATGAAAGAGATTATGGAGTGGGAGCTCAGATTTTGAGAATGTTAAACGCATGCAAAATCCGTTTGATTACCAATAATCCAACCAAACGAGTCGGTTTGTCTGGACATGGAATCGAAATTGTAGATACGGTTCCGATGATTATTGAACCCAATAAATTCAATAAGAAATATTTAAAAACAAAACAAGATAAAATGGGACATAATCTTCATATTCAGGAATAGAATAGGATACTTTTTTTGTCTTTTTATTGTTCTTCAATGTAAAATGCAGCGATTTGAAAACCATTTATATCTCAGTTATTAATGATTTATCTACTGACCAACGAGTCGCTCGCACATGTTCTGTTTGGCAAAATGCTGGATTTCAGGTAGTTCTAATAGGGCGATTGTTGTCAAGTAGCAAGCCTTTGGAAAGAGATTATCAAATCAGACGTTTCCGTTTTTGGATCAATAAAGGTCCTTTGTTTTATTTTTTATACAATGTTCGTCTGTTTTTTTTCTTATTATTCCGAAAAAAAATAGAGGTTCTATTTGCTAATGATTTGGATACTTTGGGCGCTTTAGCCTTGGTTTCTATCATTCGCAGAAAACCATTGATTTACGACAGCCATGAATTCTTTTTGGGAGTGCCCGAAATTCAAAATAAAACCTTGGTAAAATGGGTTTGGAAAAACATCGAAAAGTTTAGTTTTCCTCATGTTGACCATTTTATTACCGTAAATGATTCGATTGCAAAATTGTATTCAGAATTTTATAAGAAAAAAATCAGGGTTGTCCGAAATATTCCGACTCGTAAGCAAGTGTCTGATAATCTGCTACGTGCTGACTTTGGATTGCCCGAAGATGCATTTATAATGGTGATGCAAGGAGCTGGAATTAATGTTGATAGAGGCTATGAAGAGGCGATTGCATCCATGAATTTTATAGAAAATGCCTTGTTGTTGATCATTGGTAGAGGCGATGTTATTGACGATTTGAAAGCTTTGGTAAAAGAGCTTCATTTGGAATCTAAAGTTCGGTTTTTAGGCGTTTTGCCCTATGAAAAAATGATGCAATATACTGCTCTCTCAGATATGGGTTTGACATTAGATAAACCATTGAGTATCAATTATACATACAGTTTGCCCAACAAGTTATTTGATTATATCCATGCTGGAATCCCTGTTTTAGGATCGGATTTACCTGAAGTTGCAAAAATAATATTGGATTTTGAAGTGGGAATTGTCATTAAAAATGTTCAACCTGAATCGATTGCCAAGGCAGTAAATGATTTGAGAAATAATCCAAATTTAAGGCTGAAATATAAAGCCAATTGCAAAAAAACATCTCTGGATTTGAATTGGGAAAACGAACAACAAAAATTAAACGAAATTGTAAAAGAGTATGTCTGAAATTGATTTGCATATCATTTCATTTAATGTTCCTTTTCCAGCGAATTACGGTGGAGTGATTGATGTTTTTTATAAATTAAAAAAACTTCATGAAGCAGGTTTAAATATCCATTTGCATTGCTATCAATACGGACGTGCAGAGTCTTTGGAATTGGGAAAATATACGTCCAAAGTGAGCTATTATCCGCGTACGTGTGGTTTTAAATATCAATTGTCCTTTTTGCCTTACATTGTCAAAACGAGACAGTCTAATGACTTGATAAATAATCTTTTAAAGGATAATGTTCCGATTTTATTTGAAGGTTTGCACGCTTGTGCTTTTTTATCAGATGATCGATTGAAAAATAGACTTAAAATAGTTCGAGCACATAATGTTGAACATGATTATTATTTCGAATTGGGAAAAAGAACGACTTCTTGGACAAAAAAGTTCTATTTTTGGGTAGAATCATGGAAATTAAAAAGATATGAGAAAATATTAAAGCATGCCGATTTGATTTTGGCTATTTCGGAGAAAGACGCTGCTTACTTTTCGAAGAAATATCCAACTCAATTAGTGATGCCTTTTCATGCAAATAATGGCGTTTTTTCTCAACTCGGCAAAGGTGATTATGTTTTGTATCATGGAAATTTGATGGTTCCCGAAAATTATAATATTGCACTTTGGATCATCAAAAACATATTTACGGATATTGATGTCCCATTGATTATTGCCGGAAATAATCCGAATCAGACCTTATATGAAGCTGCAAAAACGGCAAACAATGTGACTCTAATTTCAAATCCAAGTGACGAGGAGATGAGGCAATTAATTTCCAATGCACAGCTCCATTTATTATTTACAGAACAAGCAACAGGATTGAAGTTAAAGTTGTTGTATGCTCTGTCTCAGGGACGTTTTTGTATCTGCAATTCTTTTATGTTGGCAGGTTCTGGAATTGAAAAATCAGTTCGGAAAGTGGAAATGGATTCTGTTTCGGAAGTTATTAAAGAAATAAATTTGTGTTTTGATCGCAGTTTTTCCGCAGAAGATTTAGCAATTCGTAAGGAGGAGATGAAATTGTTTGATAATGAAAGAGGAGCGAAGCTGATTTTGAAATTGCTTGAGCGCAAATAAGCTGGAAGGTCTGCTCTTCCAATATATAAAAAAATATTATTTTGGAGCTTTATAGACCAACAAAATACTTATTCCCAAGTACAGAACATTTGGAATCCACACGGCAATAATGGGGGAAAGGTTGCCATAGGTTGCAAAAACAGTGGTGATTTGCATAAATAGGATATATGAAAAACTAATTAATAGTCCAACAAGTAAGTGGGATCCCATTCCTTGTCTGCTTTTTCTGCCCGCTACGGCAAAGCCAATGATGGTAAGAATGACCGTTGCAAAAGGGAAGGCAATTCGCCGATGTTTTTCCACTTCATAAAACTTGACATTGTCGGAACCTTTGGAATACTCATTTTTAATGTGATCGCGCAACTCTTTGTAATTCATGGTTTCCATTTCATCTCGAATCACTACAAAATCATTGGGCGTAATATTCATCACGGTATCCATTTTAATGCCGGTTTCATAATGCTCATTCAGTTTGTAAGCATGTCGTTTTACATAATTATTAAGCGTCCAAACCTGACTGGTGCTGTCCCATGTAATAGATTGAGCAACAATCTTATAGTTCATTTCATCAAAGCTCATATTTTCATACGTAAAATTGAACCCCATCCGGTTATCGTTGTCCCATTGTTCTAAATAAACAAAACTATTGGGTCCAATTTTTACATGCATATCGCGTCCTTTGTTTCGTATCCTTTTACTGATGTAGGTGTCTTTAAAATCTTGCATGTTTTGATTGGTGTGAGGAATCAAAAAGTTGGTCAAATAAAAAGACATAAGTGCAAGTACAATAGAAGAAACGATGTAGGGAACAAGCAATCTCTTGTATGATATTCCACTGCTGAGAATGGCAATAATCTCGCTGTTTCCAGCAAGTTTGGAGGTGAAAAAGATAACGGCTATAAAAGTAAAAAGCGGACTAAATAGATTTACAAAATAAGGAATAAAATTCAGGTAATATTCAAACAAAATAGCACCAACGGGTGCTTTTTTATCAATAAAATCTTGTATGTTTTCCGAAATATCGAAAATAATAACAATGGTAATAAGCAAAGAAATTGCATAGAAGAAAGTAAATAAAAACTTCTTGATAATGTAAATGTCAATCTTTTTTAGTTTCATATTCTACTTTCTTATCATGTTGGTTTTAAATGCGTTGTGATACTTTTGGAAGAATATTGCTTTTCCAAGTTGTAAAATCTCCTTCCATAATATGTTTTCTGGCTTCTTTTACAAGCCAAAGATAGAAGTGCAGATTATGGATGCTTCCAATCATTCCACCCAGTTGTTCGTGAGCTGTAAAAAGATGTCGGAGGAAGGCTTTGGTATATTGTTGATCGGCAAAAAGATCGCTTTCGGAATCCAGAACTGAAAAATCATTTTTCCACTTTTCATTTTTCATATTCATAATTCCATTTCGGGTAAAAATAGTGCCATTTCTTCCATTTCGGGTTGGCATTACGCAGTCAAACATATCGATTCCCATTTCGATGCAATCCAGAATATTGGCAGGAGTTCCAACGCCCATAAGGTATCTGGGTTTATCTTTTGGAAGAATGGAACATGCAATTTCTGTCATTTCGTACATTAAGTCGATGGGTTCCCCTACGGAAACGCCGCCAATAGCATTGCCTTCGCGATTTAGAGAAGCGATTTTTTCGGCAGATTCCTTGCGTAAATCTTTATAAACACTGCCTTGTACAATGGGGAAAAGAGTTTGATTGTAGCCATATTTAGGCTCTGTATTATCGAAATGTGTACAGCATCTATCCAGCCATTTATGGGTGATTTCCATGGAGTTGCGTGCATATTTATAGTCGCAAGGATAGGGAGGACATTCGTCAAAAGCCATGATAATATCTGCGCCAATAATGCGTTGGATATCCATCACTTTTTCGGGAGTAAACATGTGTTTTGAACCATCAATATGAGATTGAAAAAGAACGCCCTCAGGCGTGATTTTTCTTCGATGAGCCAATGAAAATACCTGAAACCCACCACTATCGGTAAGCATAGGACCGTTCCAAGCATTAAACTTTTGAATTCCCCCAGCTTGTTCAATAATGTCAATTCCAGGACGAAGATATAAATGATAGGTATTGCCTAAAATAATTTCTGCTTTGATGTCTTCGTGCAAGTCGCGGGCGTGAATTCCTTTTACAGAACCCACCGTGCCAACGGGCATGAAAATCGGAGTTTCGATTGTGCCGTGATCCGTTTCCAGCAGTCCAGCTCTGGCATTGCTCTTCTCATCATTTTTAGTTATGGAAAACTTCATAGGTTCTTAAATAATCGGCAAATATACTGTTTTTTTGCCAATTGGGACTTCCAAAAACAGCTTTTGTGGTTGAAATCAGTTTTTAAAATCCTTATTTCAATTGGCTCAGTACATCTTATTTACGTAAGTAAATTGCGGTTTTAAAACTCTTTTCCACCTAAAATAAAATGATTTCTAAAACCCTCTATTGAATAAAAAAAACTATTTTAAGTTTTTGGGGTTCTGTCTGTTGTCAAAAATTGTAATAATATAAATTACATCCCCGAAGATGTTGTAATAAATTGTTGAATGTTTGGATAGAACTGATTTTCGAGCTTTAATATAATAAGACTTTGGAAACGAGTACGGTTGATTTTTAATAATAGAAATTTGCTTCTCAAGTTTTATTACAAACTATTTAATTTCCTTCTCAGACCAATTTTCTTCTAAATAAGCAATGATTTCCTCTAGACAATCAAATGCTTCTCGAGTCCAAACGACTTTAGATATACTTTTCATACTTTTCTCTAACATCAGAGTGATCAAGAATACGATTTTCCTTAATGTCTTTTAGTCCTCTCTGGATGGATTCTATTTCAGCATTGCTAATTTCGTTTAAGCAATCTGTTTTTTCAGCAATTTCAATCAGCTTTTCAATCAAATAAGCATCGCTAATATTCGTAATCCATTCGATCAATTGATGTTTTTTAGCGTGTATATTCATGTTGCTTTTTTACAAAATTACTAAATAATATAAACCTCATAACGAGTAAACAAAAAACATTCGCAAATTGTTTTAATCCAACTTCTTTATTTTGTAATTAGTGTCAGCAAAAAGCTAGTTTTTAGATCAACGTAGTTAAATGTTGACCGGGTAACCAAGTGCCTGACGGCAGATTCGGTATTTCGACAGGTTCGACGCAGTTTATTCTGAGAATCGGGACTCAGTGCATCGCTATGCCCAACAGTTAAAAGTAGCTTAATGCTGAGTTTTTAATCCCGAAGGATGGAATGATTATATCCTCTCTTAAATAAATTTCATCTTCTTGCATTTTATTTTTGAAAAACTTGTAACTTTGGTGATTGTAGTTTTAAATTAAACATTGTTGTTTTTTAAATATGTACTTCTTTGGTGCTAATTAGATTTTTTTGATTTTATGACGGAAAAAAAAATTGCTGTTTTATTGAAAGATGTTGAGAATTTGGGAATCATTCCTCATCTCGTATTGGTTAGTTATACCGATGGGATGATTGATTTGCGCTATTCTTTGATTTATTCCAGAAATAAGCAGAATTACGAATCTGATTTGTCTCTTGTTGAAAGGGCTCTGTTGAAATATTGCATTCAATTGGAACCCGAAACAATTATTAAAAAATTAGATGACAAAAATGCTCAAAAGTGGTCGGCTTTTTCAGGAAAATATTTTGTTCATAAAACGAAAGATAGAAAAGTTTTGCAAATGAGAGAATATCTAAAAAGCATTATAAATCAGTCTTTGGATAAGTTTTACAAACAGTTGGATGGACAAAATATCTATTTATGGAATGGCGATAATCCTGCTATGTGGAAACCTTTATCGATAGAAGAAGGGAAACCAGATGTTTTTTATCATTTTGATAGACATGATGAAGGCATTCGATACTTTTTGGATGTAGTTTATGAAAATAAAAAATTAAATCTTTTTCACTCGGTTTTATTGTCCACAATGCCGGCTCGAATTCTTCGAAAAAACAGTATTTTTGAATTTGATGAAGATGTTTTAGGAACCAATTTATTGCCTTATTTTAGCAAAGAAACCCTGGAAATATCGAATTCTTCGGTGGATAGTTATTTTGAACTTTTTGTGGAGCCGCTCTTAATGCGAACCAAAAAAGTGATTGCCAATGGTTTTTCAATTGTAGATATCGAAACAAAACCAAATATTGTTTTGGCAGTAACGAGCGAAATGAAATCGCAACAAATGAATCTGTTTGATGAAGATAATTCTGAGGATGTTGATTTGAAATTGCGATTTAATTTGATTTTTGAATACGATAAGTATCCGTATCAAATCGGACAGAATACCAAATTTGTTTTCAGGGAAACAGATAATCAAAAACTCATCTTTTATCGTGTTGAACGCGATATGGAGTTTGAAAAAAGCATTGTAAAAGACTTGAAGTCGATGGGAATGAGTTTTTCCCTGACTTTTCAAGTATTATCATTTGACGAAGGCATTGAATGGTTGAATATCAACTATAAATTGCTGGAAAAGATGGGGATAGAGATTCGTAGAAAAGAAGGAGTTCGACATGAAAAAAATTATTTTATCGGAACTTCCAGCATTCAGGTAGATGTAGAAGAAGGAATTGATTGGTTTGAATTGAAAGGCAGCGTGAAATTTGGGGAATATACGTTTGATTTAAAGGATATTATCGCTTTAATTGTGAAAAAACGCTCTGAAATTCGTCTGCCCAATGGAGAATTTGCAAAATTTCCCGCAGCTTGGATTGAAGAGTATTCGATTTTGGGAAATTACAGTGTCTTTCAGGATAAAAAAGTGCTTACGCCCAAGCATCATTTTGTGTTGTTGGAAGAGATGCAAGAAAAGGGTGTTTTAAAGTTTGATTTGAATAAAAAATTGATGGCTTTGATGGAAGTCAACGAAATTCCTGAATATGAATTGCCAAATGGTTTTGTGGGAATTTTGCGACCGTATCAAAAAACGGGCTACAATTGGTTGATGTTTTTAAGCGAAATGTCCCTAGGTGGCTGCTTGGCAGATGATATGGGGTTGGGGAAAACAATACAGACTTTATGTTTGTTGCAGAAAATGAAGGAGCAAAAAAAGCAAACCAGTTTATTGGTGGTGCCAAAGTCCTTGTTGGAAAATTGGAAACGGGAAGCGGCTCATTTTTGTCCACAACTGAAAATATATACGCATTCGGGCTACAAAAGGACGACAGATCCCAGCATTTTTTTTGAAAATGATACTGTTATTACTTCTTATGCCATTTTGAGAGAAGACATTTTGATGTTTGAAGATTTGGTTTTTTCTCATTTTATTTTAGATGAAGCACAATACATAAAAAATCCACAATCTGGCATTCATCGAGCCAGCATGATGGTAAGGGCAAATCATTATCTAACTTTGACCGGAACCCCGGTTGAGAATTCGGTAGTGGATTTATGGAGTCAGATGCACTTTGTAAATCGTAATATTTTCGGTCCACTTTCGCATTTTCTAAATACTTTTAATACTGCTGAGCGGATGCAATTGTTGAGCAGAATTATCCGACCTTTTGTTTTGAGACGATTGAAAACATTGGTTGCCAAGGATTTGCCAGAAAAAATAATTTCAACCAATTATTGTGAAATGACACCGGAGCAATCCGAAATATATAAAAGTGTAAAAAATGAAATTAGGCAGTCGATTTTAAAAAGTGGAGATGAACCGGAGGGTAATTTTAAATTTAATTTACTGGAAGGACTTTTGCGAATGCGACAAATAGCGAATCATCCAAAGCTTTTTGACACAACTTTTGAAGATTCTTCGGGCAAATTTAGCATGGTCATCGAAATGTTGCAATTGTTGATAGAGTCGGGTAATAAAGTATTGGTTTTTAGTAGTTTTGTAAAGCATTTGCAGCTTTTTGTAAGTCATCTGAAAAAGGAATCTATCCCGTTTTGTTATTTAGATGGACAAACCAAAGATAGGCAAGCGGAAGTGGATCGTTTTCAAAACAATGATGATTTTAAGATTTTTCTGCTTTCGCTAAAAGCAGGAGGTTTGGGTTTAAATCTTACTCAAGCTGAATATGTTTTCTTGCTCGATCCGTGGTGGAATCCGGCAGCGGAGGCTCAAGCCTATGACAGAGCTCATCGCATCGGTCAGAAAAAAAATGTTTTTGTCTATAAATTTATCACCAAAGACAGCATTGAAGAAAAAATTTTGGAATTGCAAAGTGAAAAAATCAAACTTTTTGAATCATTGATAACCACCGATGATGGATTTGTTAAGAATTTGAGCAAAGAAGATGTGAAATATTTATTGAGCTAAGAGGAGGGGAAAGATAGTAACTGGGTAACTGAGTTCCACAAATACGTTCTTATTTTTTTTAAAATAGTTTTAAAAAAAAAACTTACTTTTGAAAAAAAAATACACCCATGAAAAAAACATTCCTTTTTGCAACGGTATTTCTTTTTGCTTTTTGCATTCTTAATGCACAGGAATTGCCCAAAGGGCTAACGCCAGCGGAGCGTGAAATAATGCCATTTTATCAGCCCCCGACGAGTCAGAAATCGATGGCGTATCCGCCCGCTTCTGCTGTTAGAGCCATGGCGGAATGGGAAGAGTTGGAAGCCATTTCTGTTACTTGGCGTACTTATCAATCGGTGCTGGCAGAAATTATTCGTCATGCTCAAAACGAGTGTAAGGTTTTGATTAATTGTACCGATTCAACTACCGTTAAAAATTATTTATTAGCACAGGGAATTACTTCAAATGACAATGTGAAATACATTATTACTTCTTCTAATTCGGTATGGATTCGTGACTATGGCTCGTATAGCGTGTACAAGGAAGATGTGGATTCTCTTTATTTAATCGATTGGATTTACAATCGTCCGCGTCCGCTGGATGACGTTATTCCATCGGTGCATGCAGAATATTTGAATTTGCCTTTGTATGCCATGACTCAAAATCCGTATCGTTTGACCCATACCGGAGGTAATTTAATGTTTGATGGTTTTGGTACTGCTTTTTCATCCAAATTAATTTTAGACGAAAATGTCCAATACAGTCATACGGAAAGTGAGATTGATACCATTATGAAATCATTTATGGGAGTTGATAGGTATGTGAAATTTGAAGTTTTGCCTCATGATGGAATTCATCATATCGACATGCATATGAAATTGTTGGATGAAGAAACTTTGTTGTTGGGGGATTATCCCAGTGGCATTTCTGACGGTCCGCAAATAGAAGCCAATTTGCTTTATTTGTTAAACAATCATCTCTCTGTTTTCGGAACACCTTATAAAATTGTGCGAATTCCCATGCTTCCAAATCAAGCAGGAAATTCATGGCCCAGCAATGGAAGTTACTATAGAACATATACAAATGGAGTTTTTATCAATAAAAGCTTTATTTATCCAAGTTATTATAAAAAATATGACACTACGGCATTTCGGATTTATAGTGAAGCTTTGCCAGGATACAATATTGTACCGATCAATTGCGATCCAGATCCAATATCTGCCAGCGGTGCCATTCATTGCATTACCAATAATATTGGGGTAAAAGAGCCTCTGCTGATTTCGCACAAGGCACTTTCAGATACGTATGATGATCAAAATGGCTATGCAGTAAATGCGATAATTCGTCATATTTCGGAAATTGCGTCTGCTCAATTGTTTTATACCATCGATACAAATCAAGCTTATCTGCCAGTCCCCATGGTTTTGAGCGATGCTCAGAATCATATTTGGACCGCTGCTATTCCTGCTCAGGTAGCTGGAAATAATGTTTTTTATTACATTCATGCGGAAGCAAATTCAGGAAAAAACATAAACAGACCCATTACTGCCCCTCATGGATATTGGAGATTTAAGATTTTGAATACTACCGGAATAAGTATGGAAAACGTTGTTGTAGACCGAGTTTTTCCCAATCCAGCTTCTGCAATTACCTGCATCGAAATGCACCTAATTCATCCCGAAGCGACTTCTGTGGCTCTATTTGATTTGCAAGGAAAGAAAGTAATGGATGTTTACAATGGAATTTTAAACGAAGGAATGCAACGACTTTTTTTCAATGCAAAAGAACTTCAACAAGGAGTCTATTTTGTAAAAATTGAAACGAAAAATGGAATAAGTGTACATCGTATTGTGGCTATGCCGTAAGCAGGTGGATGGTAATTGGTAATCTGTGATCGGTAATCGGTGATCAGTAATCTGTGATCAGTAATCTGTAATCAGTAATCTGTGATCGGTAATCGGTATTCAGTAATCTGTGATCAGTAATCTGTGATCTGTAATCTGTGATCAGTGAACGGTGTATGATTTTTGATTTTCAATTTTCAATCACTTGGTCACCTGGTCACCCAGTTACTCAGTCACTTTTTTTTCAATATTCCACAGCTTCTGTTTTATCATCATTTACGTAAACAACAAAGCTTCGAATTTCTTCGATTCCAGTTTCCAGAAGTAGGTTTTTGTAATTTAAAACTTGTTCTTGGTGGATCTCTTTGGGGATTCCAGTTTTGAAATCGATAATTACAGCTCTATTTTTATCTATAATTAGGCGGTCAGGACGGAAAATTTCGCCGCTGCTGTCCATAATTGATTTTTCGTTGTAGACTTTTATCCCTTCCTTGAAATAATCCTTAAGCATTGGGTTTTCGCAGGTTTGTACCACCAATTCTGATAGTTTTTTGCAAACATCATCGTCTAAAATATAGTGTAAACGTGTTCTTTCAATGGCATTTTCCATATCTTTCAAGTGTACAATATGTTGCATGGTATAGTGAAATAAACTACCCCATTCAATGGCTTCTGATTCGATTTTCTTAGGAATCTGAACCACAGAATCATACCATTTTTTGGAAATAAAATTTGAAAAATTATTGTTGTTTTCAATTTCTAGGTTATTTTCTGCATCCCTTACTTCTTCGTATCCGACGCTGTAATTGGTGTAATTATCAAATATTGTTTCTGTAAAATTATTGTTTTTCACAAAACTCGACATTACTTTTTCAAATTGGTAATCTTCTTTTTTTAAAGCACTTTCACTGGGTGTTGGAAGTATGATATAGAGCCGATTCACAGCACGTGTGAGGGCAACATACGCAGCGTTTATTTCATCCACAGTGGACAAAGTGTGTTCTTCGGAAATTTTTTTAAAAAAGCGACTGTCTTCGGATGCTGAAGAGTCTTTAATTCGGGCACTTGGAAGTTTATATGAAGGAATTTCTTCGCTCATTTCCTCTGCTGAAATCCAAATTTCAGAAAGTTTTCTTCGAAAGGAGCTAAATGGAGTAATTACAATTGGAAATTGCAAGCCTTTGGCAGCGTGAATCGTCAATATTTTTATTCCATCAATTCCTTCGGGTACTGCAATGGAATGTTTTTCTTTGTTTTCGTTCCACCATTCACTGAATGCTGCTTCTGATTCGCCATCGATATGGTATTTGTAGACAACATCAATAAAGCCCATTAAATAGGCGTCTACATGCTCAGAATCGATAAATGTGCGAATCATCTCTTCGCATAAATCATAAATATTGAGTTGTGCCCAAATATCTGACTTAACATCAAAATTATATTTTTTGAAAAAATCCAACAAGCTGTGGTAATCTTTTGAATAAGAGAGTGATTCTTCAAAATTAATGCTTGGATTTTGATCCGACAAATAATTAATAATGCCTGCATTAATTATTTGGTCGTTGGTTGATTTATGAAGATGAATCATGTTTTTCAAAAATCTCACCACAGGAGAAGAGTCCAATTGCAAAGAGTCGGACGAAATAATGGGGATATTATGGTGGTTTAAAACGCTTGCAATATTTCTAAGTATTTTTTTTTCGCGACCTAAAATGGCAATGTCTTTTAATTGATAATTTTCCTCTTTTGCTTTGTTGATAATTTCCAAGATGCGCTCGTAGACCATTGCTAGATATTCGGCATCTGATTTTTTCTCTTTGTTGATGATGCTAATATCCACAATACCATCTTCTTTTTCATTTTTAAACTTCTGTTCATGATCTTCGTAAAGCTTAGAATATTCGGGGATATAGCATTTTATACTGTCAAAAAGTTTGTTGTTAAAGTCGATAATTTGCATTTTTGAGCGGTGATTTGTGTCGAGATTCTGTGTGCGAAAATCTGCAGAAATCAAATTGTTGGCAGCAATATCCATAAGTTCATCGTTTTCCGTTTTCACCTTTGGCAAATTGATAAACTGCATAAAATCGCCCCCTCTAAAGCGGTAAATGGATTGTTTTGGATCGCCAAAAATTATGGCCGAACCTGGTTTTTGATTGTGAAGTCCTGAAATGGCTTCTAAAATCAAAGGAATCATATTGTTCCATTGGAGTTTTGAAGTGTCTTGAAATTCATCGATAAAGTAATGAAAATAGCGTTCCCCAATTCGTTCGTAAATAAATGGAGTAGGCTGATTTAGAAGTACATCTGCCAAAACAAAATTGGTTTCGGAAATAAAAAATAGATTTTCCTGATCTTTTATTTGAAAAATTACATTTTTGATTTGATTTACCAATGCCAAAGCATAAATGTCTTTGCTAATTCTTTTTATGTCATTATAATCCCGAATGTCTTGAACAATCTTTGTTATTTTTAAGGTAACTTCTTCTTTAATAATGTCAAAATGCGGAAGATATCCAGTTTTAGAAAACCAAACATCATCTTTAATGGCTTTCAATACTGCATTAGAGACTTCTTTATGTCCATCTTGAATTTTGAGAAGCCAGGCCCCAATGCCTCTTGTTTTTCCGTAAAAGTCTTCGAGACCAATGTTTTGTTGCTGAATAATTTGGATAGTCTTTGCACTTATTTCGACAATTTCTTTTGAAATGACATTGGAATCATTTCTTAAGTTTTTAATGATTTCAATAAAATCGTCAACATCGTAACCATCCAATGTTTTTAGATGTTGATAAGCGGTTTCCGAAAAAATTTCTTTGGAAAAATCACCTAGGTTTTTCTCGATATGCCAGCTTTTTTTATCTTCTGTAAGTTTGTTAATATATTGAATTAGAATCTCATATATGGCTTTGTCTTCCCCCACTTTGTCAATGAGGTTGTCCACCACTTGAGCTACAATTTCATCCAGATTCATTTCCAATTTAAAATTAATGGGAATATGAAGGTCATGTGAAAAAGAGCGAATTATTTTTTGAAAAAAGCTATCGATGGTCATCACCGAAAAATCGGCATATTTGTAGAGGATGTTTTTAAGTATCACGGAAGAGCGGCTAATGACTTCACTTTCGGATAAATTTGTCTCTTTAAGGATTTCTGGAAGTAAACTTTTTTTCCCAGGAGCATTTGGATCGTCGCTTGCAAAATCAGCGAGGTACTCGATAATGCGTGATTTCATTTCATTTGCCGCCTTATTGGTAAAAGTAATGGCTAAAATATGTCGAAAATCATCAGGGTTTTGCAGCGTAATTTTGATGTATTCTTTAGCCAAACTAAAGGTTTTACCAGAACCTGCAGAAGCTTTATAAACCGTAAAACTCATAATAAATGTTTTTGTAAAAATACTTAATTTTTATTGACAAAAAAGTATGAATTATTTTTTTTGTCGCAAAGCTGGAAACAGTAACTGGGTAACGGGGTGCTCACGCCTGAGTTACTCAGTCACTTAGTCACTTGTTTACTCAGTTACTTTTTCTTACTAAATGCCAGTAACATCAAGAATGTCAAGGCGCCGTTTATCATCAGTAATTCAAAATCAAACTGATATCCATTGAAAAGCTGTGTGGAGTAAGTGCTTAATAGATAGCAGATAAGGGGCGACAGAACGGCAATAAAAGGAACCGCGATGTCTTTGGTTCGTCTTTTGGTAAAAAGACCAAATGCAAATAATCCCAAAAGTGGTCCGTAAGTGTAGGAGGCAATAGTGAAAATTTGCGAAATGACGCTTTCATTGTTGATGGTTTTGAAAAAGATAATTAATCCGCCTAAAAGCAGGGCAAACAAGATGTGGATAATATGACGGATGGTCTTTTTTCTTCGTTCATCAATTTTTTCGTTTTTATCAAGTTCGAGAATATCAAAGCTAAAAGAAGTGGTCAAGGCCGTGAGAGTTCCATCTGCACTGGAGTAGGACGCCGAAATCAAACCTAAAAGGAATACGGTGGTTGCGATGGGTCCTAAATGTTGGAAAGCAATAGTGGGGAAAAGGTCGTCTGGCGTTTTCATGCTGTTTAGGTCAAATCCTATATGATGGCTGTACATAAACAATACGGCACCTAAAATCAGAAACAGAAGATTGACAAATACTAAAATAATGCTAAAGGTGAACATGTTTTTTTGAGCATCTCTAAGGTTTTTGCAACTGATGTTTTTTTGCATCATTTCTTGATCTAAACCGGTCATGGAAATGGCAATAAAAGTACCGCCCAAGATTTGTTTCCACCAGCATCTTTTATCTTGCCATTCGGTAAAAATCATTTGTGAATATTTGCTGTCAAAAACATCGCTAATCAACTGTGTAAAGCTCGTTCCAAGGCTGTTTTTTATCATCACTATGGTAATGATAAGGGCGGCAATCATAAAGGTAGTTTGGAGTGTATCGGTCCAAATGATGGTTTTTACTCCTCCTTTAAATGTGTATAATAGAATTAAAGTAATAAAAATAAAGGTGGTCATGGCAAAATTTACGCCCCATGAATCAAATAAGAAAATTTGCAAAACGTTTATTACCAAATACATGCGAAATGCAGATCCGATGCTTCGCGAGAGTAGAAAAAAAGCAGAGCCGGTTTTATGCGACCAAAAACCAAATCTTTCTTTTAGATAGGTATAAATGGAAGTAAGTTGCAGGCGATAATAAAGGGGCAACAAAACACTGCCAATGACAAAATATCCGATCAGATATCCAAATACAAGCATCATGTACGAAAAAGATCGTTCGCCCACCCAGCCGGGAACCGACATAAAAGTAACGCCCGATAAAGAAGCTCCAATCATGCCATAAGCTACTACAAACCAAGGGCTTTGGCGGTTTCCGATAAAATATGTTTGGTTGGTTGCTTTTCTGGATGACAACCATGAAATGAAAAATATTAAGGCTGTGTAGAAAACAAAACTCCATAAAATTAATTGTTGCGTCATTGGCTTAATTTATTTGGTAAATTTGCAAAACAAAAAGCAAACTTAGTTGTTTTTTCGAAGTTGAACTTTTTGAACTAAAAAAATATTGAACAACTATTTGTTTATATGAATACACTTTCTTCAAAAATATTGCAAAATGCTGTAAATGAGATTAGTCGCTTGCCTGGAATTGGTAAACGTACGGCTTTGCGTTTAGCATTAAGCATTTTGAAATACAGCAATGACGAAATGGATGATTTTGTCAAGGCTTTTGTTTCGCTTAAAAATGATATTTATTTTTGCAAACTTTGTCATAATATTTCAGACACTGAAATATGTCCGATATGCCAAGATTCCCGCAGGGATAAAAGTATTGTTTGTGTTGTGCAGGATATCCGCGATATTATTGCCATTGAAAACACGCGTCAATACCGTGGTGTTTACCATGTTTTGGGTGGAATTATTTCCCCCATGGACGGAGTGGGACCCGATGACTTGAATTTTAAATCCTTGTTTGAAAGAATTCAAAATATGGATATTCAGGAGGTTGTATTGGCGCTGCCCACCACCATCGAAGGAGATACCACCAATTATTACATTTATAAAAATATGGAGTCATCGAATGTTCATGTAAGTATTATTGCTCGTGGAATAGCCGTTGGCGATGAATTGGAATATGCTGATGAAGTGACCTTGGGTCGTTCCTTAATAAATCGAGTTGATTTTGAACAATTAAGCGTAAAATAGTATGAAACTTGACATTGTATCGATTCTGACAAGTGCTTTAAACATCACCATTCTGGTGTTGATGTTGATGATGATTATTGAGTATGTAAATGTAAAAACACGGGGTGCATGGTCTGGTTTTTTGGAAAAACATCCTTCTCTTCAAATCTTTATTGCAGCCTTGATGGGACTTATTCCCGGATGTTTGGGAGCATTTGCGGTGGTTTCGCTGTATACGCACCGAATGGTGACCATTGGAGCCATTGTAGCAACCTTTATTGCGACTTTTGGCGATGAAGCCTTTTTTATGATGTCGCTGATGCCTATAACAACTCTTTGGATGTCGCTGATACTATTTATAATTGCCGTTTTTACTGGTTTTGTGGTTGATTTTTTTGCAAAAAACAAGCATCCTTACATTAAAAAAGATCTTACTTTTGAAGTCCATAAAGAGCATGAATGCAAGCATGTTCATTTGTCCGAAGTAGTAAGTCCTAAGTCCGTTTCTTGGAAAAGAGTGGTGCTGATATTGGTTGCTTCTTTTTATGTTGTTGGCCAATTAACTGGAGTTTTGGGGCATTCTCATGATGGTTTTGTGGATCAGAATCATCATCCGCAGACCGAAGTTCATCATCATGAACATACCGATGAGTGCAATCATGAAGCAAATTTAACAGATCATACACATACTCATTCCGAAGATATTGATTCTCATTCCGAAGTGATTCATGAGCATTCAGACGAGCACTTGCATGAGCATGGTCATGGTCCGAATGCCGAAACAATCATGTTTGTATTGGCAGCTTTGATTTTGCTCTTTATTTTGTTTAGTGTCAATAGCCATTTTGTGGAAGAGCATTTATGGAATCATGTCATAAAAAAACACTTTTTAAAAGTCTTTTTATGGACGTTTGGAGCCTTGTTGCTGATTGGGATTTTATTTCTTTTTATCGATGTTCAGGCGTGGGTAGATTCTCACCAATATGCTTTGTTGTATTTATTATTTATTGCTCTGATTATTGGAATTATCCCCGAATCTGGTCCCCATTATGTTATCATTTTATTGTTTTTGAATGGAGTTGTTCCTTTCAGCATTCTTTTAGCAAATTCAATTGTGCAGGATGGACATGGCGGTTTGCCATTGCTGGCCGAAACCAAAAGAGGCTTTTTATTGGTTAAAGCAATCAATGTTTTTGTGGGTTTGATTGTAGGTTTAGCAGGCTTTTTTATGGGCTGGTAGTAGTTTTGCTGATGAAAAAGTTTAATGAGGGTTTAAACCTACAGCATCTGTGTCAGATGTCTTTTCTTAGTAGATTTTAATTCTAAAATCATCCACGAAAATATCTTTTTTACTATTGTTCCAAAAATAAATATCCAGTAGACCTTCTTTGGGTTGGTTTACAATTCGATAGGTGAAAGTCAGCGTTTCCCATTCGTCATTTTCAATGGTTGAAGCACTGCTGATAAATGCAAAAAATCCATCTTCAGGATGAGCATTTTTGGCAATCATTAAAAATTCTGAGTTAGGAGAGTTGCGTTTGCATTTTAGTTCTACTTTAATAAAATTATGCAGTTTTATGTTTTCTAGTGCAATCGGTAATCCGTATTTTCTTTCTGCTGAAATACTCAACGAATGCTTTCCACCAAAAGCAGTGTAGTCGGTTTTGTATTCGCCATCACGAATGAAAATAGAATCTATGTTTGTGATCAATTTAGAGTAATCATCTGTTGCATTTTCTTCAAAATCACAAAAGAAATCTTGTTGGGGAAGTATTTTCGTTCTGTTTTGGGATTTTATTTGATAAATTTTCTCTTTTAGAAATGGATCATTAAAAATCTTTTTGATAAAAATCTTATTGGAATCATTTTTATTTGAATTTAAGAAATCTTGAATTACTCTATCATGCAAATCTGTATTTGCATATTGTAAATAAATAAAAAAATTATCGCCGTGTTTTTCGAGCAGTAATTCTGGCATTTGGTTCGCATCCCAACTTGCATACTGTTCTTTGTTGTGCGCCCAAAAATACCTTTTGGGATAAAGCTCATTGAGCATTTTATTGTATTTGAATCCCTCTCGAGCACAGTAAATCTTGCCAAACATAATGGAATGTTCCTGAAAAGGACTGCCAATCCACGATTCATCCGTAACAATTAAAACAGCATCCTCTTTTTGAATATTATTTTGGATAAAAGCTTGCATCGATTTTTGATGCTTCGTCACTTTAAAGTTATATTTAATTGCATTTGTATGGCTTTGAAGAACAAACATCGAAATAACCAAAATAAAGGCGACTGAGTACTGTTTCCTTAAAGGAAAATGTTGGATTATTAAAACCATAGCAAAAGAGAGCAGCAGCAGCGAAGGAGCCATGTATCTCATTCCGCCATTTTTTGAAACCATGATTAATTGTACCAGCAAGCTCGTAGTAATGGCCAAAAGTAATTTTCTCTCTTTGTCTTTAAAGAACTTCTTTTTATGTTTAAAGATATTGATAATCAGTGTTATAATTGCAAATATGAAAATAATAGTAAATGCCCATTCAGTAGAAAGTAGTTCAGCCATATTTCTGAAAAAGCTTGCTGGATTAAAAATTTCTATTTTTCCAGAGCCATATACACCATCGCGAGTAGCGACATTAAGAGCAAACTTTTGAAAATAGCTTATTCGCTCAATTACTGGAAGTACGCCTATAACAAAGCTTATTGCCGTAATACTTAAAAATACAGCAATATTGCGATATTTGTCAAGCATTATTATGGCTAAAAAGAAAAGAGGAGCAAAGGTGATTTTTGTAGCAATGAATAAACCGATAATTATTCCTGCTAAAATGCTGTATGTTAGGTCATTAATTTTGTAATCGATTTTTTTTATCAGAATGAGAATTAATAAAAGAACACCCAGCGGAATTAAGGTTTCTGTAAAAATCTTCATGTAAAAAAAGATAACCGTAGTAGAAATGAGAATGGCAGATTGTAAAATCAGTGTTTGCAGTAGGTTTTTACGATGTTTGTAATATGCTTTTCCAATAAAGAATAGAACCATTGTTTGGGAAAAAGCAATTAAAACAATTATTGTTTTAATATACGTATTTGGATGGAGTAGAACATCGCTTGCAACATCGGGTGCATTTCGAAAAAATGCGATTATTGAAAGTAGAAGTCCGATAAGTAATTGCAAGGGAGTGCCAGGGTGATCAACATGGATAATATCTTGAAAATGACCATGGTAAACATTTAGTCCATTTAATAGAAATACATAATCAGGATCAATTTGATATGAGTTTTGAAGAATCAATGCGAAAAAGCAACACAATGAAAGGGTAATGAAAGGAATGATGCTTAATTTCAAATTTTCTTTCATAATGACGGTACCACTGAATAATGCTTTTGAATGGCTTTAATTGCATTTTGAGTTCGTTGATTTCCCGTTCCATTCACAATTATGTAGGGAAATTTGTGAGCCTCTAAGGTGTTTTTATAAATGTCGAAAAGTTCTTGTCTTTTGTGAGGATGTTCGCGTTGTGGGTCGTATTCCCAAACAATATCAATGTCGCAAAGCAGATATAAATTATAGTCGTTTGCTTCAAATTCTTGATTTATCCATGGACTGCATTTTTTGAATACAAATTCGCTCCAAATTTTGGTGACTAAAATATCTGTATCGCAAAATAATATTTTATTTGCTTTAAGGAGTAAGTCATCTTCACGTTTTCGTTGGTTTTTGGCAATGATTTCAATGTCTTCAAATTCATAAGGACGATTGATTTCATCCAAATAATTTCGAGCAAATTCGGAAGTGCAAAGGGTGTCAAATTCTTTTGCTAAATCTTGAGCAAGACTTGTTTTTCCGGTAGATTCGGGACCTGTAATGGCAATTTTTATCACTTCGAGACTTTTCTTAGTTTACGATTCCAGTTAAAATATGCGTAAATGGCGATAATGGTATAAATGGCAAAAAGACTTGCGGTGATATACAGCCCATGCGAGAAGAAAAGATAGGTAAGTAGCATATCGGTGGGAATCCAAATAAGCCAGTTTTCGATGTATTTTCGTGCTTGCATCCATGTAGCCATAATGCCTGCAGCAGCAGTAAGAGCGTCTGCAAAGAGCATGTTTGAACTTGTTTGTTGTAAAATTAAATAAGTTACTGCGGTCATACTTATAATCATGATGACCACCAAACTTCGAAAAGAAGCATCCATTTTGGTGATGACTGCCTCATGTCCTTTTTTCTTGGTAACCCATGCGTAGAAGCCATAAATACTGATGATAAAATAGATTATTTGCAAAAACATATTTGCAAAAATCTGTTCATGATAAAAAATCCAAGCAAATATCAACACATTGATCATGCCTGAAATCCAGCAAAGATAATTTTCTCGGGCTGCCAAAAGTAGATAAAGTAAGCCGAAAAATGCTGCCACAGATTCTAAAATGTGATTTTGAAAATATTCGATGATAATTTGCATGGATTCGTTTTTGTGTTAAAAATTAGAATAAAAGGAATGTCTATTTCTCAGCTACAACTTCATTTTCGTTCGTAAGATTAGCTTCAAATTCGGCCACAATTTCTTCGGGGGTTTTCCCTAAATATTTTAGTATAAGTTCCACTTGTTCAGTCAATTCATGATTGGGATATTTGAAGAGAAATTGTTCGTATTTGTCTTTGGCAACGATGATGTCGTTTTCTACATTTTCGTATGTAAATGCCAATAAGAAAAGAGTTTCGGCGGCTTTGTTATAATTTGGGTAATCTTCTATTACTCTGTTAAACAGTTCAATGGCTTTGTCCCCTTTTTTAATATTCATGCAAATTTCTCCCCCTTTAAAAAGATACACGGGACTGAGTGTGTCTTCCTTGTTTTCGTCGGCATAAGCAATATATTTATCCACCAATAAGAGTGCTGTTTTCTCGTCCACTTTTGTGTTGGTAGTGTCGTAAAGTTCTTTTTCGAGCTGTGCGATTTCTTCTTTCAGATTGGCTTTTTTTGTGCAAGAAATTCCTAATAAAAGGGAGCTAATAGCAATAATTACAAATACTTTTTTCATGTTGAATGGATTTAAATTGTTTATTTTGGAAAAATCATTTTATAATTTACATTTACGATGCCTTTCGTAATTTCATTTAATTTGCGCTTTAATAATATTCTACGAAGTGAATTGATGCGGTCTACAAATAGTTTTCCTTCCAAATGGTCGTATTCATGCTGTATAATTCTAGCAATTACACCGTCGTATTTTTCGGTGTGTTCTACAAAGTTTTCATCCAAATAGCGGATGGTGATATTGGGTTTTCTGAGTACGTCTTCACGGATTTCAGGAACACTCAAGCATCCTTCGTTAAAGGACCATTCTTCGCCCTCTTCTTCAGTAATTTCGGCATTTATGAAGATTTTCTTGAACGTTTTTATGTCCGATTCTTCTTCTTCCAGATAATGCGTTGCGTCAATCACAAAAAGACGAATGGAAAGATTTACTTGTGGGGCTGCTAATCCAACTCCGCTGGATTGACCCATGGTTTCCCACATGTTTTCAATAAGTTCTGATAAATTTGGATAATCCTTGCTAATGTTTTGCGCCTTTTTTTTCAAGGTGGGATGTCCGTATGCAACAATTGGTAATATCATTTTGTATTAAAATTTAATGGTTTTTTGATTCTAAATAAGATTGCAATATGAGGGTTGCACTAATGCTGTCGACCAATGCTTTGTTTTTTCTTTTTTCGCGACCAATTCCCGAATCAATCATCGTTTGAAATGCCATTTTTGAAGTAAAACGCTCATCGTATCGCTCAATGGGCATGTCGGGAAATTCTTTTTTGATTTTAGTAACGAAAGGATCAATAAATCGAGCGGCATCAGATTTGGTATTATTCATCTGTTTGGGTTCGCCAATAACTACAATGTCAACTTTGTTTTGGGCGAAATATTTTTTCAGAAAAGTAAAAATATCGTGAGCAGCAACGGTCTCCAAAGCGGTGGCAAATATCTGCAACTCATCGGTAACAGCGATACCCACTCTTTTTTGTCCATAATCAATTGCCATAATGCGACCCATACAATCTTTTTTTGCAAAATTACCTTTTTTTATGGTTAAATTCGGTTTTTTGCATAGGTTTATTGATTATTTGCTTTTTTTAGGAAATAATCAATTAGTCTTTAATCGTTTCTCGACTGTTTTGCGACGCTAAACAGTCGGGGGAAGACTAAACTATCGGTCGAAGAACGGACTTTTTGAACTGATACTAATTGGAATTCCAAATGCAATTTTCACATCTTCCCCTAAGATTTTAAGGAACTGAGCTGCTTTTCCAACAGAATACATAATTCGAGTATCGGCTTTTAAAAGAGCCGAGGTAGAAACTGCTGAGCCTAAGGCGATGCCTAAATCAACCGAATTGAAAGAGCAGGGAGTATTGCTGTACGTGTTTTTTTCTTCACAGGAATCAAAGCCGCAAAATTTGCAATTGGGCAATCCGAGCGGGTCAATGCTCGAGCCCATAATGAGTAGGGCATGAGCTTGAAGAATGTTTTCGGCATCACGAAAAAAAAATTGGGGATGCCCATTCTCAGCCATGCGAATCATTTCTTTGGCAATATTGTCTTTCTCTTCTTTTTGCAAAAGGCACATTTTTAGAGTATTACGTCCTCTTCCAGTAGGAGCCGTTTCGGCAGCTGTCATCATGTGCATGCCAATGGTATGGGCTTGTTGTATGAAGAAATCTTCGTTCAGTTCTGTTCTATTGGGGATCTTCATTGGTGAAACTATCTGTTTTTTCAATGTATTTCAAACGAATACTTGTTTTTTCTACTTTTTTAGAATGGCGAACAATAAAAACTTTTGCATGTCCTTCCCACTCTTCGTGTTTCGGTTTGTTAAATTGAATGACCGATGGGCGGTGAAGCACCATAATAGAATCACAATGTTCGGTGATAAAAGGAGGAATGTTTTCCAAACCAGGTTCTGCCGATGGATCGTTTAAAAATTTAGAATTTGATATTTGAGAAAAAGCGACGATGGGAATGTTTAGCTTAGTGGCAATTTGTTTTAATTTTCCCATTAATTTATCGTGCTCTTCAGAGTTTTTTTCAAGATTTTGAATATGTTGAGCATACAATTCAATGTTGTCAATAAAGATGACTTTAACATTGAAGTTTTCTTTTAATAAAAGAGTTTTTTCTTCAATTTCTTCTGGAGAGAGTATGCTTGAATCGTCGATAAAAAAAGATGATTCTCTCATACGGTTAATAAGCTCATTTGTTTTTTCGTCTGAAAGCTGTTCTGCATAATCACTTACAACCTTGGAAAAAGAGGAAGCTGTTTCGCTTTCAATAATTCTTTGGATAAGTTTTGAAGAAGAGCGTTCGGGAGAGAAAATAGCAATGGGATGCGAATCTTTGATGGCAATGTTTTTTGCCAACGAGAGTAAGAACGCCGTTTTCCCTTTGCCAGGTTTCACAGCAACGCAGTATAAATTTCCGGGAATTAAAGCACCCATGGCGTCATCAATGCCTGAAAACTGAGTAAGGATTTCTTCATTGTTTTCAGGCTCATTGTGAGCCGTTTTTGCATCGGTGATGTTAAACGTTTGATTGATAAACTGATAAAGGCTAATTATGCCTTGTGATGCCAGTTTTTCGTACTCATTATCAGTTAGTTCAGTTTTTACCATGTTCAGATTATTTGAAATTTTGTTCAATATATAATTTTTATTTAGAATGTGGTGTTAATTAATTAATTAACTCTCCTTTTTGATATTCGTTTGTTGTAATTGTATCGCCTTTATTGTTGAAAATATACTCAAAACCTTCTTTTAAGTTGTCTTTGTACTTTGTTGTTTTTTTGATGCTTCCATTAAAATCATATTCATTTTGGGTGCCATTTCCATTTTTAAACTCGCCTTCTCCTACAATTTGTCCGCTAATGGAATAATAAATCCATTTCCCATGATAATTATCTTGATTATAGTTCCCTTCAATCTGGATATATTCATCGGGATAATAAACATTGTATTTCCCTTGTAATTTGCCGTTTTCGTAGTTTGCAAAGTAGGTTAAATGACCTTTGTTGTCCCAGCTCTTTTTTTCGCCATGCAAAATACCTTCCTTGTAATTTTCCATAAGTTGCAAACTGCCATTGTGAAAAAAACGTTCAAGTTTACCATCTAAAACGTCATTGCTATAATTTGCCTCCATCTGGATTTGACCATTTGGGTGATACCAAATAGAGTTTCCGTCTCGTTTTTTGTTTTTGTATCTAACTTCCGATTTTATTTGTCCATTTTCATAATATGATTTCTCTACTTTTGAACAGGATGCCAAAAGTAGAACGCTGATTATCAATATGTAGATAAATCGAATCATAATGAGGACTGCTTGTTTAAAAAATGGACTGCAAACGTACGTTTTTTTTTTTACTTAAATGATTAAAAACGAAAGCATCACAATTTTTTTATAAAACTTTAAATTAGGATTTTTATTTCGAGTAACGCATGAAGTATTAAAATCGTTTTGTTGATAAAATTTATTTATTTGTTGTCATTGTTTGCTTTTTACTTTCTGAACTTTCTCTTGAATGCTTATCTTGATCTCTATACGCTTAGTTGATAGTCTCTTAGCGCGTCATTCAAGGAGGTTTTTAAATCGGTAGAGGCCTTTCTTTTTCCAATAATTAACGCACATGGAACTTGAAATGTTCCGGCTGGAAATTCTTTGGGTATTGTTCCAGGAATGACAACCGAACGTTCGGGAATAAATCCTTTGTATTCTTTTATTTCGGCTTGACTTACATCCAAAATTTTAGTGGAAGATGTAATGACCACATTGGCCCCCAAAACGGCTTCTTTTTCAATGTGGACGCCTTCTACTACGATGCAACGCGAACCAATAAAACAGCCATCTTCGATAATAACGGGAGCGGCTTGGACTGGTTCTAAAACTCCGCCAATGCCAACGCCTCCGCTTAAATGAACGCCTTTGCCAATTTGTGCACACGAACCCACCGTTGCCCATGTATCAATCATGGTGTCGCTGTCGATATAGGCTCCAATGTTGACATACGATGGCATCAAAATTACCCCCTTTGAAATGTAAGAACCGTGACGTGCAATGGCATGTGGCACCACTCTAATCCCTTTTTCTGCATACTTGGTTTTTAAGGGGATTTTATCATGAAATTCAAATGGTCCAACTTCAATCGTCTCCATCTTCCGAATAGGAAAATATAAAATTACTGCTTTTTTAACCCAATCGTTGATAACCCAATTGTCTTCAATTTTTTCAGCTACTCTCAATTCCCCAGAATCCAACATCGAAACAACTTCTTCAATGGCTTTTTTGTTATCATCTGATTCTAACAATGCCCTGTTTTCCCAAATTTTTTCAACTATTTTCTGTAATTCTATTTTTCTCATTTTGATATAAACTTCGTTCGTATTGAATGACAAATTTACTCTTTTTGAGATTCCATTCAACTTTTTTGTAGTTTTGCTTGAATAACTTTTTCCAAATTCTGATTTTGAAAAAAATAATTGCACTCGTTTTTTCTTGGTTTATGAATGTTGGCATTTTGCCAGTGCTTTTGGTGGCATTTTCACTTTTGGTGGCTATAAATGTTTATGATTCATACGGTATTTCATGGGATGAAGCCAATCAGCGTGAAATTGGTTTGGTTAATGCTGAATATGTTTTAGGGAAAAGTGATGTTTTATTAACATACAAAGACCGTGATTATGGTCCTGCCTTCGAACTGTTTCTGCTAGTTGCTGAAAAAGTTGCAAATGCAGACAGTTTTAGAGAGATTTTTTTAGTTCGACATTTGGTTTCTCATTTTTTCTTCATTCTTGGTGGTCTGTTTTGTTTTTTATTGGTTAAATTGTTGTTTAATAATAAGTTATTGGCAGTCTTTTCATTTTTATTGTGGATTTTGATGCCCGTTTTTTATGCTCATTCCTTTTTTAATACCAAAGATATTCCGTTTGCAAGTATGATGATGGTGGCTTTTTATTATTCGGTATTGGCTTGGAAACGACCAAC
>JAQUHH010000132.1 GCA_028683685.1 Bacteroidales bacterium | reverse complement strand
AGCCGTAGACATCCTTCGCAAAAAAGGTCAAAAAGTTGCAGCAAAACGTGCGGATCGTGAAGCAAACGAAGGTTACGTTTATTCAGACACAAATGAAAATAATACTTTTGCAACGATTGTTATGATTAATTGCGAGTCCGATTTCGTTGGAAAAAATGAAGAATTCGTAGAATTTGTAAAATCTGTATCTAAATTATCAATCGATCATAAAATCACTTCTCAAGAAGAATTATTGAAAGCAAAATTAAACGATTTAACTGTGGATGAGCACTTAACTCAATTTACTGGCAAAATCGGTGAAAAAATTGAAATGCCTCACTTTGCTTCTATTGAAGCAAATTATGTAACAAACTACAATCACAATGGAAACCGTTTAGCTTCTGTTGTTGGTTTCAACAAGAAAATGGATAACATTGAAGCTGTTGCTCACGACATTGCTATGCAAATTGCGGCCATGAATCCTGTTGCCATCAGTCCTGAAAATGTTGATAAAACCTTGATTGAAAAAGAACTCGAAATTGCTCGTGATCTAGGCCGCCAAGAAGGAAAACCAGAAGAAATGGTGGAAAGAATTGCTCAAGGCAAATTGAATAAATTCTACAAAGAAAATACTCTTTTGAATCAAGAATTTATTAAAGAGAGCAAGAAAACAGTTGCACAATATCTTAGTGAAGTTGACAAAGACCTAGTTTGTACTGCATTCAAACGTCTACAATTAGGATCTTAAAAAAACATCAATTCAAAATAAAAATCAGAGACTACACTTTTGTAGTCTCTTTTTTTTTATTTTTACATCCACAAATAGAATGAAAAAACTATGAAATACAAAAGAATACTCCTAAAACTTAGTGGTGAGTCGCTAATGGGCAAAGACAAACAAAGTATCAGTCCCGAAATTTTAGATTATTTTGCATCCGAAATAGCAGAAGCAGTTCATTGCAAAACCCAAGTTGCTATTGTTATTGGTGGTGGAAATATATTCAGAGGCATCCAAGGGACACAAAAAGGATTTGATCGAGTTCAAGGCGATTATATGGGCATGTTGGCAACAACCATCAACAGCATGGCATTGCAAGGTGCATTGGAAAGCATGAACATTCCGGCCGTAGTTTTATCAGGATTGCCCATTGATCCTATTTGCGAGAAAATGAGTCGACGAAAATCTTTAGATTATCTTGCTAAAGGATATGTTGTCATCATCAGTGGCGGAACCGGAAATCCATTCTTCACCACCGATAGCGGAGCCGCTTTAAGAGGCATTGAAATCAACGCTGATGTATTGCTTAAAGGAACACGCGTAGATGGAGTTTATGACAAAGACCCTGAAAAGCACAAAGATGCCATCAAGTATTCCGATTTATCATTTGATGAAGCCTATAAAAAAGGCTTGAACATAATGGATTTAACAGCGTTTACTCTTTGCAAAGAAAACAATTTACCCATTTTGGTTTTCGATATGAATACAAAAGGAAATTTATTGAAAGTTTTAAACGATGAAAATATCGGAACCATTATAAAATAAATTCATCTATTCCACTTTATTTTCAAAGAACCAAAAAAATGATTATATTAGATAAGGATATACGAATAATATTAAGATAAATAAAATCAGAAGATTATGAATGACGATTGCACTTTATTATTGGAAGAGATTCAAGAAAACATGAACAATAGTTTAGTTTTCTATAATCGTGAGTTACAAAAAATCAGAGCAGGAAAGGCAAATCCAGGAATGCTAGATTCTGTTAAAGTCGATTATTATGGCACTCCCACTGCCATTTCGCAGGTTGCCAACGTAAATACACCCGACGCCAAACAGATCGTTGTACAGCCTTGGGAAAAAGCAATGTTAATTCCCTTAGAAAAAGCCATTTTAGCGGCAAACTTAGGCTTTAACCCACAAAACAATGGAGAATTTTTGAGGATATTGGTACCTCAACTTACAGAGGAAAGACGTATCGATTTAGTAAAAAAATCAAAAGCCGAATCCGAACACGCCAAAGTAAACATTCGTAACGTACGACGAAATGCCAATGAACAAGCTAAAAAACTCGAAAAAGATGGATTATCAGAAGATGAATTGAAACGTTTGGAAGCTGAAATTCAAAAAATCACGGATGAGTTTATTTTGAAAATTGATAAAATTTTAGAAGCCAAAGAAAAAGATATTATGACGGTCTAAAAGCTTTTCTTTATCTACAAAAAAACCTTGATCAGAATTACTGTTCAAGGTTTTTTTTTATGTATATATTCAAAACTACATATGACTAAAGCTCATCCAGCATGGTATAACGTTAAATTAATTTAATTGGCAAATCCATCTGTACTTTGCTTGTTTGATTGTTGTAGTTTTGCATTAAGATTATTAAAACAAATAAAAAAATGGGATTATATTACGGTTCATACATAATTTTTGGCGTTTTCATGTTAATTAGTTGGGCGGTTGGACATCAACTAAAAACACGTTTTGAAAAGTATTCCAAAACTCCTTTAAAATCTGGATTATCAGGCAAAGAAGTAGCCGAACGCATGTTGCGTGAACAAGGCGTATTTGATGTAAAAGTAGTTTCGGTGCAAGGGCAACTTACCGATCATTACAATCCAGCAACCAAAACAGTAAACCTTAGTGAGCCTGTATATAGTAGTCGTAGCGTTGCAGCAGCAGCGGTAGCCGCTCACGAATGCGGACATGCCATTCAACATGCATCGGCATATAAGTTTTTAGAAATGCGATCGGCATTGGTTCCCATTGTTTCCGTAAGTTCAAAATATATGCAATGGGTTTTGTTATTGGGAATTCTTATGATTAGCACCTTTCCCGCCCTTCTCTTCATTGGAATTATCCTTTTTGCACTCACAACTTTATTTGCTTTTATCACTTTACCTGTTGAATATGATGCCTCTCGCAGGGCTCTTCTTTGGCTAAATTCATCTGGCTTAACATACGGACAAGAACACAAAGAAGCCAAAGATGCTCTAAAATGGGCAGCCCGTACTTATGTTGTTGGAGCCTTGGCATCTCTTGCAACTTTAATGTATTATATTTCTATTTTCATGAATCGAAGATAAAAGAAAAGAACTATTTAACCAAAAAAGACACTGCCTTCCGACAGTGTCTTTTTTGGTTATAACGATAAATCTGTAAGTTTTTCACAAAAGTATTGAACAAATAAAATTAACATATGTTATTAAAACAACAATGTCAAAACAATTACATATGAAAAAACAATTATTTATTTTATTGACCTTATTCGTAGTAGGGTATTCTTTTGTAGATGCACAAATTACTGATGCAGAAAAACAATTGCGAGCTCAATCAAAAGACACTTTAGATGGTTGGAAAACAACGGGCGTTTTCGGTGTTAACTTTTCACAAACATCGCTAACCAATTGGTCAGCTGGAGGACAAAATTCATTTGCTTTAAATGGTTTTTTTAACCTTTCTGCCAATTATAAAAAAGATAAAAATGTATGGGACAACTCATTAGAAATGGGTTATGGTCTATTGCGACAAGGCAAAGAAAAGACATTTATGAAAACGGATGATAAAATAGATTTGATGTCAAAATATGGACGCGAAGCATTCAAGGATTTTTATTATGCAACGATGCTTAATTTCCGCACTCAAATGGCACCGGGTTATAATTATCCTAATGATTCGGTTGTAATATCCGACTGGTTAGCTCCTGCATACACAGTAATTGCATTAGGTATGGACTACAAGCCCAATAAGTATTTTAGTGCTTTTGTAGCTCCGCTTACAGGAAAACTAACTTTCGTAAACAATCAAAAACTAGCGGATGCAGGAGCATTTGGCGTTGAAGAAGCAAAATTTGACGATTCTGGAGTTATGATTTCTAAAGGGGAACGAACTAAAAAAGAGTTTGGGGGATATATTCGAATTATTTATAGTAGAAACGAATTCACCCCCGAATTTTTGAAAAATCTCTCTTTTATGACAAAAATTGATCTGTTTTCTAATTATTTAGAAAACCCACAAAATATTGATATAAACTGGGAAACACTCATTACGATGAAAGTAAATAAATACATTACAGTCAGTTTAAACAACAACATGATTTATGATGATGATGTAATCATTACATTGGATAAAAATGATGATGGAATAATTGATGTAAATGGGCCACGACTGCAAATAAAAAACATCATAGGCGTAGGATTTGCCTATAAATTTTAATTATCACCAATAAATCATAACAATGCAAAACAGCAATCATATTTGGAAGTTTTCGAGAATTGGGGGCATCAATCGTGTTACTCTACAAAGTGGAGCAGATTTAATGCATCTTCAAGACTTGGATCAAAAATTATGGACAGCATTGAGTTGTCCAGTAAAAGGACTGGAAATTGACCCAGAAGTACTGTCTCACATGGACACTGATAAAGATGAAAAAATCAGAGTTCCCGAAGTATTGGCAGCTGTAAAGTGGATATTATCATTGATCAAAAATCCAAATGATTTATTGGAACGAAGGACCTCCCTACCCTTATCGGCAATAAATACAGAAACCGAAGAGGGCAAAATTATGTTGGCATCTGCAAAACAGATTTTAATAAATCTGGGCAAAACAGACGCAAAAGGGATTTCAAGATACGAAACTTCAGATATTGAAAAAATATTTGCAGATACGAAGTTTAACGGCGATGGAATTATCACCGAACTTTCCACGGCGGATGAAAGTCTACAAAATTTCATCAAAGACATTATTAGCCTTATTGGCTCAAAAACGGATCATTGCGGACTACCAGGCATTTCAGAAGAAGAACTTAAATCGTTTATAACTGAATGTGAAGCCTATTCAAATTGGTTTTTAAAAGCGGAAGAAGAAGCCGCTAGAATTCGTCCATTTGGAGATGCCACCAATGATGCGTACGATTTGTATTTAAAAATCCAACCTAAAATAGACGATTATTTTGTTCGTTGCAAACTTGCCGAGTTTGACCCATCCTCTTCTGAATTATTAAACTCGCTAACCAGTCGATTAGAAGCGATTAATGACAAAAACATCTCGAACAACAATGAAGAAATGTTGAGTTTTCCAATTTCAAAAATTGAAGCCAATCGTCCCCTCTCTTTTTCATCTCCAATAAATCCAGCTTGGGAAAACAACATAATAAGCTTCAAAAACATCATTCAAAAGTCACTCAAAAAAGAGGATGAAATGACCGAAACGGAATGGTATGATATTAAAGCAATATTCAAAAATTACGAAAATTGGCTTGCCGAAAAGGAAGGAACTATAATTGAATCCTTGGGCCTTGAAAAAGTTCGCGAATATCTTAAATCCAATAAAAAAGAACAAGTTCTTGATTTAATAGCTCAAGACAAAGCATTGGAAAAAGAATCAAACAATATAATTTTAGTTGACAAATTAGTCAGTTATTATTGTCATATTTTTACTTTATTAAATAATTTTGTTAGTTTTTCCGATTTTTACTCTCCTCATAAAAAGGGGATTTTCCAAGCAGGAACTCTCTATTTTGACCAACGTAGTTGTGATTTATGCATCCTTGTTTCGGACATGAGTAAACACAACATTATGGCGAAAAACAGTGGGATGTACTTGGTTTATTTTGATTGCACATCAAAAACTGAAAACGAGAAAATAACCATTGTGGCTGCTTTTACAGATGGCGATGTAGACAATATAGAAGTGGGCAGGAATGCTCTGTTTTACGACAATCAAGGACAAGACTGGGATGCTACGATAATTAAAATTATTGAGAACCCAATTAGTATTCGACAAGCTTTCTGGTCACCATATCGTAAAATGTCAAGATTAATTTCAAAGCAGATAGAGAAATTTGCCACCGCTCAAGACGAAAAAGTAAGTAAATCTACAACTGAAGGCATTGAAAAAGCAGGCGACAAATCAATCAGCAGCACAGATAATATCTCTAAACCTGTGGACACAGCAACACCAGCAACGACTAGCGAAACAGCTAAAGCAGCTCCATTTGACATTGGTAAATTTGCCGGTATTTTTGCAGCTATTGGACTTGCATTTGGTGCCATTGGAACTATTTTGGCAGCCATTGTGGGTGGATTTCTAGCGTTAACATGGTGGAAAATGCCATTGGCTATTTTAGGGATCATTCTTCTCATCTCGGGTCCGTCTATGATTCTGGCATGGCTAAAACTAAGAAAACGAGATTTGGCTCCAGTTCTGGACGCTAACGGATGGGCAATTAATGCTAGAGCTAAAGTGAACACTGTCTTTGGAAAAACATTGACAAATCTTGCTCGAATTCCTAAAAATGCAAAAATAAATAAGAAGGACCCTTTTAAAGAAAAACAAAACCCAATCATTCCAATAATAATTACAATTATAATAATTGCCGCCGCTGCCTTCTCTCTTTGGTATTGGGGATTTTTCACAAAATGGGGAATCTTCTAATCGGGACTTCTAAAAAAAGTCGCCTTCTTCGTTTCAAAAGCAACAAAGAAGGTTATTTCGGCGCTTTCTGCGTTCTGGCGTTTCGGCGTTCTGGCGTTTCGGCGTTTCGACTACCTTTAGATTTGCAGCTGTTTATTAACATTTATAACTTAAAATATTATGTATGTTGTTGATTTTCTTTTCTTTTTGCTACTTTTTCTTTTCTTTGTTTATTGTTGTTAATTTGTGAATAAAAAAGAA
>JAQUHH010000131.1 GCA_028683685.1 Bacteroidales bacterium | reverse complement strand
GATTTGAATATTTGAATACTATCTATGGCAGTCAGATTTATCAGTTGGCTAAAGCCAAAGTAATAGATAGATGTTGTGTGAAGCTTGTAACTTGCTAATAATTTGATTATTAGATGTTTTTTTAGATACTATCTATTACAGTCAGATTTATCTGACTGACAAGGAAGATGAAATAAGTGTAAGGGCTTTAGCCCCATTTTATTCTCTGGAAATTTGGAATTTTTCTTCAATATTTCATAAGTAGCTAATAATTTGATTATTAGATGTTTTTTAAAACACTATTTATTGCAGTCAGATTTATCTGACTGACAAGAAAAATGAAATAAAATGTAAGGGCTTTAGCCCCATTCTTCTTTTTGCATATTTATACTTTCAATTATAAAAGTCTCAATTAGCTATAAATAATACTTGCAAGATAACTCTTCATTATATTGCGAACACAAAACAAGTAGTATATTCTTTACATAATTGAGCTTTTTCCCTTTTAATCCAGTTTATATCTACAAAAAAATGTATTTTTGGGTTTGAATATGTAAATATGAAAGAGTGTAAGATGAAAAAAGCTATTTATTTTGTTTGTTTGTCAATATTGATGTTCGTTGTTGTTTCTTGTAAAAACAGTTCTGATAAAAAGGAGGAAGACCCAAATATTGTTGAAGCAAAAATCGATTCAATTTTGTTTGGCTTGAATGTGGACAATTATGAAGTTTCTAAAAATATCATAAAGTCGGGGGAGAGTTTTTCAGTACTGCTGACCAATAGTGGGATGAATTCGGCTGATGTTAATCAGTGCGTAGAAATGTGTGAAGGCGTTTTTGATTTACGAAACATTCGAGCGGGGCGACCTTATTATGTATTTATGGATAAAAACAAAGAAAATTTGCAATGTTTTGTTTACGAACATTCTAATTTAGAACATTTAATTATTGATTTTAGAGATTCATTGATGGTTCGTTTGGAGGAAAAAGAGATTGAGCAAGTTACCCGAATTTCTTCTGGTGAAATTGAATCTTCACTTTGGAATGCAGTGACTGCTATTGGTGTTGATTTTGAATTGGCTTTAAAATTGTCGGAGATTTATGCGTGGACTGTTGATTTTTATGCTCTGCAAAAAGGCGATAAATTTACTGTTTTATACGACGAAATTCAGATTGATGGAAAAACGGAGCGAATTGGCGATATTAAATATGCCTATTTTGAGCACAATGGAAAACCTCTCTATGCTTTTGCTTATCAGCAAGATTCAATAGTAGAGTTTTTTAATAAAAAAGGAGAGAATTTAAGAGGTGCTTTTTTGAAAGCTCCTTTGCGTTTTACTAGAATTAGTTCTAAATTTTCCAATTCAAGATTGCATCCAGTTCTGCGTATTCGTCGCCCGCATCATGGTGTCGATTATGCAGCTCCTATTGGCACGCCGGTAATGTCTATTGGTGATGGCGAAGTGATTCATTGTGGATACAGCGGTGGTGCTGGTCATCTTGTAAAAATTCGACACAATGGAGTTTATTCAACGGCGTATATGCATCTTTCTAAATATGGTTCTGGTATTAAAAAAGGCAGTCGAGTTCGTCAAGGACAAGTAATTGGTTATGTTGGAAGTACAGGTTTGTCTACCGGTCCTCACTTGGATTTTAGATTTTACAAAAATGGAACCCCCATCGATCCACTTACGGTAGAATCACCTCCTGTTGACCCGATTCGGGAAGAAAATAAAGAAGATTTCTTGAAAACCATAGAATTTCCCATTATTGTTTTAGATAGCATGAAAGGAAAAAACAGAATTATGCCCCTTGAAAAACATGGTGTTGAGTTTCAATGGTGATTTTTTTTGCTATTTTGTCTTGTATTAATGAGACCATTTATAGGGTTTAAATTTATTCCTATTATCGTTGAAATATAATTTTGAGTCAGATATTGCTGTCTTTAATTTTGATATTTGCTCGATTTATTTCAGGATGAATATATTCGGAATTGAGATGGATAAATTGTGTTTTTGTTACTTTACAAGAGAGGTTGAGGTATGGATATGCAAACAAAGAAGAGTGTTTTTGAAGATAGTCATCTGTAATTTGATGATTGATTAAACTTTCAATGTGAAGAATTCTTTATTGCTCCACCTGAATGTTTAATATACCCAAGCTATAAAACAGACCTCCACCAAAACTATTTTTAGTAGTTGTGGTAGAGGATGATTTGATATTCAATAAGTTAACGCTTAATATAAGCTGAATTATAGTGTGATAAAATTTATTATAGGTTTGGAATGGGCGGAGGAGTGTTGGAGAAAATGGAGTTTAGAGCAGGAATAGTTCCGAGGGCTTCCCATCCACTCATACCTTGTTTCCATGCCAAAGTGTCTTTATTAATTTGTCCCGAATTTGCCATTTGTTGGAGTACATTCGGTGTAAAAGGACCTTGTTGTTGTCCATTTACTGCAATAAAGTAGGGCTCTTGTCCTGGGATTGGTGGAGGAGCTGCTTGATTTCCAGTATTTTGTTGTTGTTGTTGTTGCATTCCCATGTTTTGTTGGCTCATCATTTGATTTGCCACACCCATTCCCATTGCCAAACCCATGGCGTCGGAAGCCATGCTGTGTCCACCACCTTCGGCAGAAGCTTCAAGAGAATTTGCAAATTGGAACTGAGTATATTTTCCCATGTCGCCAACAACGCCCATGCTGGTGCGTTTGTCAAGTGCTTTTTCCACTTCTTCTGGAAGGGAGATGTTTTCAATTAAAAACTTGGTAACATCAATGCCATATTCATCAAAATCTTTGGCTATTACATCGCTAATTCCACCCGAAAGTTCGTTGTAGTTGGCCGCCAAATCAAGGGCAGGAATTTTTGATTCAGCCAAGAAATCAGTAAAACGAGTGACAATTAAGTTTCTCAACTGTTCTTCAATATCTTCTGTTTTAAATTCAGGATTTGTACCCGCAATAGTTTTGAAAAACTTAGATGCATCTTCTTGGATTTTGAAACAATAGGAACCAAAAGCACGCAATCTGACGGGACCAAATTCGGCATCACGCAACATTATAGGGTTTTTGGTTCCCCATTTGCGGTTCGTAAATTGACGAATGTTAACAAAGTATACATCTACCTTGAAAGGGCTGTTAAAACCATATTTCCATCCCATGAGCGTTGTCAGGATGGGCATATTGTCGGTTGTCAGGCGATGCAAACCTGGTTTATACACATCTGCAATTTGTCCTTTGTTGACTAAGATGGCAACTTGTGACTCACGAACGGTGAGCTGTGCTCCGTTTTTTATCTCGTTTTCGTAACGAGGAAATTTCCAAATAATAGTATCCGTTGAAGAATCGACCCATTCTATGATGTCGATAAATTCATTTCTTAATTTATTAAATATTCCCATTGTTTATGTTTATGTTTTGATTTTACAAAAATACATTTTTTCTAAGCATAAATCTTCCCATTTAAAATAACTCTGTCCACTTTGTTGCTTCCAAAAGAGTAGGGCATGAATTCGATGCTTGGAATTGGTTTGGTAATAAATAAATTGGCTTTTTTGCCGACGGCAATCGTTCCTAATATGTCTGAAACACCCATGGCGTATGCACTGTTGAGAGTAACTGCGTTAATGGCTTCTTCTGGAAGCATTTTATATTTGATGCAGCCCATGGAAAGAATAAGTTGCATATTGCCCGATGGTGAAGATCCTGGGTTAAAATCGCTTGCCATGGCTACAGGAAGACCACTGTCAATCATTTTTCGGACAGGTGCATACACCATTCCCAAGAAAAAAGCAGCACCCGGTAGGAGTGTTGGCATGGTTTCACTTCCCAAAAGAGCTTTTATTTCGTCATCTCCGGTATATTCAAGATGATCAACCGAAAGAGCTCCGTACTTCACACCTACTTGAATCCCCCCAGAATAGTCTAATTCATTGGCGTGGATTTTTGGTTTAAGTCCATATTTCATTCCAGCCATTAACATTCTTTCTGTTTCAAGTGGAGTAAAAAAGCCTTTATCGCAAAAAACATCAATATAGTCGGCCAAATCTTCGGCAGCTACCATTGGAATCATTTCGTTGATAATTAAATCAACATATTCTTTTTGCTTTCCTTTGTATTCAAGTGGAACTGCGTGTGCTCCCAAAAAGGTAGATTTTATGGTAAGGGGAGAATTCTCTTTGAGTTTGCGAATGACGCGTAGCATTTTTAACTCATCTTCGGTCGTAAGTCCATATCCGCTTTTGATTTCAACAGCACCGGTTCCCATTGAAATAATTTCTTCCAAACGAGCCCAAGCTTGATTATATAATGACTCTTCAGAAGCTTCGTGCAAGCGTTTTGTAGAGTTTAAAATTCCACCTCCACGCTTGGCAATTTCTTCGTATGATAAACCTTTGATTTTGTCGATGTATTCAATTTCACGACTGCCATCATATAATAAATGTGTGTGTGAATCGCAGAAAGTAGGAAATACCATTCGTCCGCTGGTGTCAATTTCCGTTGTAAAGTTATCAATATTGTTGAGTTTTGATTTGTCGAAATTTTTCATCTCTCCAAAAGAATCAATAATGCCATTTCGGATATATAACCAAGCATTATTAATGGTATGAAGTTCAGACATCTCTTTTCCAGCTCTAAATATTTTCGTTTCACCAGTTTCAATCTGAACTAGTTTCTTTATGTTTGTCAATAGTATATTCATCATCCTTTTTTTTTTACAAACCTACATAAAAAATTGGATTTGAAGACTCAATTTTTATTTTTCATAAAATAAATATTGTTAGATGGATGTTAAAAGTAGATTTGAATCTATTTAGTAACATCTAAATTTGTAAATTTGTGAAGTTAATGAATATAAATATACATTCAAATTTATGAAAAAACAATTTTTAATTAGCTTCTTAGTTATGGTTTTAGGACTGAATTTCTTATTCAGTGCCTCCATTGATAGAGAGAAAGCAATAAAAGTAGCTAAAAACTATTTGGCTGAACGATATGTAGCGAGGGGGTTAGAAGTTCCTAATGCTTTTGAGATTAAATCAATAGATGTTATCCATAATTCTACGGATGAATTTGCAATTATGTATGTTGTAAACGTCATTCCTCAAGGATTTATTTTGGTTAGTGCGGATGATAGAGTATTGCCTGTTTTGGCTTATTCTCATGAGAATTTTATGAATATTAATAATTTGGCACCTGCCAATAAGTATTGGATAGGCGGATATGAAATGCAAATTGAACATGCCATTAAAGCAGATTTAAAAGCAGATGCTAAGACAACGATGGATTGGGCACGTTTGTCTGTGGATGATTTTGTAGTTCAAACTCCAAAAAGCAATGCAGTTGTGGGGCCGCTTATTCCTTTTATATGGGATCAAGGACGTTTTTACAATCGTATGTGTCCGGAAGACTCCGAAGCTCCATCTGGCTATGATGGACGTGTTCCAAATGGCTGTGTAGCTTTGGCAACATCATTGGTTATGTATTACCATCGTCATCCTGAAGTAGGTACTGGTTCTCATTCATATAATGCAAGTGGATATGGTGTTCAAACTGCAAATTATGGTGCTACTACCTATGATTGGAATGCAATGACCGATGAATTGACATCCTATAATACCAATGTTGCCCAGTTAATTTATCATGTGGGCGTTGCTGTTGAAATGGATTACGCAGCAGATGGTTCTGGTTCGCAAACTGAATATACTGAAACGGCCTTGAAAAACTATTTCAAATACTCAAACACAATTACTACCAGAAGCAGATATTTGCAAACAACTTCCGCTTGGATTGCTTTGTTGAAGCAAAATTTAGACATCGATCGTCCCATGATCTATTCTGGAAGCGAGCAATCAGGAAGTGGACATGCTTTTAACTGCGATGGCTACGATGATGCTAATTATTTTCATTTTAATTGGGGATGGGGTGGATATGGAAATGGATATTATAATATATCCGAATTAAATCCCGTAGGAAATAATTTTAATTTCTATCAAAAAGTCATTGTAAATATTATTCCAAATAATCCTGCTAATTCTTGTCCTTCTCTCAAAACATTGACCGCCTCAAGTGGCTCCATTTCCGATGGCAGTGGCTCCAATAGATATGGTCATAATTTAGATTGTCGTTGGTTGATTGCTCCCGAAAATGCTGCTTCAATTGTGGTTTCTTTTTCTCGATTGAAAACGGAATTAGGCAATGATATTGTTACCATTTATGATGGTGAATCTACTGGTGATCCAGTTGTTGGAACTTATTCTGGAACTACTCTTCCAGCGGATATTACGATTAATGGTCCAAAAGCATTGGTGCGTTTTCAAACCAATTCTACGGTTGATAATCAAGGTTTCTTGTTAAATTATAAAGCAAATAATCAAACTTTATTTTGTTCTGCTACAAAATTAATTACTGCGCCTTCTGGAGATATTAGTGATGGTAGCGAAGATTTAAATTATAACAATACTACCTATTGTAGATGGCTTATTCAGCCTCCTGGAGCAACTTCAATAACGCTTACTTTTAGTAGTTTTGATGTATCGCCTGAAGATGAAGTTGCCATTTATAATCGTGCAGTTAGTCCAATTGAATTGATCGCAAAGTATAGTGGAACAAATTTACCACCTACAATTGTTCTTCCAGCTGGTAGATTGGGAGTTGAATTTTTGTCTGATAATTATAGTGTTGCAAGCGGATGGGATGCTTCATGGACGTCCACTGGTT
>JAQUHH010000130.1 GCA_028683685.1 Bacteroidales bacterium | reverse complement strand
CATTCTGGCACGACGAACCAAAACATCTTGAATTGTATTATTAAGCATATGTCCCATGTGTAAAACCCCGGTCACATTGGGAGGTGGAATTACAACGGTGTAAGGTTTACGGTGATCAGGGCGAGACGAAAAATAGTTATTATCGATCCAGTTTTGGTACCATTTATTTTCGACTTCAGCCGGGTTGAATTTTGCAGCAATTTCCATAGGTGTATTTTATCAAATCTTTAAAGATGCAAAAATAGTAAAAAAAATGTGAGTTGTAACCAACCATTTCAAGAAAAAAGGGTCTTAGAAACAATGCTTGCATATTTTAAGAAAGATTATATCGAAGGAAAGATTTTTTAACATTACAAATTATTGGATAATTTAAATGATTAAAATTTGCATCCTTTGGTTTTTTATTTAATTTTGTCTTATTCAGTTAAGATAAACATGAATTTATTTATGAAAAAACATATATATTTACTCTTTTTCTTCTTCATACTCATTGGACATCTCTTTTCGCAAGCACCTACTGCTAACTTTACCCAAAACAGCACCTCTGGCTGTGGAACGCTTTTGGTAAACTTTCAAAACACATCTACTGGAAGCACTCCCATGACTTTTTTCTGGGAATTTGGAGACGGCACCACCTCAACTTTTGAAAATCCTTCAAAACATTATAGTACACCTGGAATTTATACTATAAAACTAACAGCAACCAATTCCCAAGGCAGTAATACAAAAATCCAATCGAATCTTATAAAAGTTTATCAGCGTCCAAGTGTTTCATTTTCAGCTTCAGACACTATTGGATGCCAGCCTTTTTTAGTCAATTTTAGCCCACAAATTACCGGTGGTGGCAATATCATTCAATATACTTGGGATTTTGGCGATGGTTTTAGTTCAACCCAACAAAATCCAGGATATTCTTATCAAAATCCAGGCACCTATACTATTTCGCTCACGGTTCGCGACCACAATCAATGTACAGGAGCCAATAGTAAAATAAATTACATTTATGTAAAACCCAAACCTCAAGCCAATTTTGCCGGACAGCCCCTTGTTTCGTGTGAAGCACCTCTTACAACCAACTTTATCAATATGTCGCAGGGTACAGGATTAACCTATTCTTGGAATTTTGGAGATGGCAACACCTCTACCCAACAAAGCCCTTCAAATACATACAACTCCTCTGGTTCATACACTGTTAAGCTGGTGACTGAAAATTCATTTGGCTGCAAAGACACTATGATTCGCAATGAATATGTAGATGTTGGTAGTTTTACGGCTTCATTTACAGCTGATAATACAAGCGGTTGTGTTCCATTAAACGTAAATTTTTCTGGGGTTTCAGGTTCTGGAGCTAATTTTCAATGGCGATTGGGTGATGGGACAAATATAATGGGACAACAAGTAAATCACACGTATACTGAGCCTGGAGAATACACAGTCACTGTTATTGGAACCAATTCCATCGGATGTGTTGATTCAACCACAATTATTAACTATATTGAAGTAACACCTGGCCCTGATATTCAATTTACTGCAAGTGATACATTGGGATGTCAACTGCCATTTACAGTGAATTTTACAAATACAACTCCAAACTCACAAAATTGCACATGGAATTTTGGAGATGGCAATACCGCCACTGGAAATTCAGTCAGCCACTCTTATCAAAATTACGGAGAGTATACCGTTAGCGTTTCCGTAACGGACAATGACGGTTGTAGTTCCCAAAAAACAAAAACCGCATATATTAAAGTAATAAAACCCGAACCCTACATTATTTCAGATGTTCAACAAGGCTGTGCACCTCTTAGCGTTTCTTTTTCCGATACTAGTTCTACTACATCTCCCATCACAAATTGGACATGGGATTTTGGAGATGGCAGTCCATTAAGCAACAATTCTACTCCAACTCACACGTACGCAGACACGGGTCAATATACAGTAACGTTAACCATTATAAATCAAGAAGGCTGTTCAGAAACCATTATAATGACAAACTATATTCGAACAGGGATGATGCCAACAGCTAATTTTGTAGGCGACTCTCTCTTCGGTTGTCATCCACTTAGTACAGAATTCACTGATTTATCAAGCTCTTATGCCAATGAGTGGCAATGGTATTTTGGAGACAGTCAATCCGAAGAACAAAACCCAACTCACACGTTTAATGACACAGGCTATGTTGATGTTGCATTGGTTGTCTCACACAATGGTTGTCAGGATTCATTAATGTTTGAAGACTACGTTTATGTTCGATTTCCCAAACCACAATTCATCACATTAAATCCCGTTTTTTGCAGTGCTCCAGACACGGTTCTATTTGCTGATCAATCGCAAGGAGCCACGCATTGGTTCTGGGATTTTGGAGATGGAAACACATCTACTGAACAAAATCCATCCAATGTATATAACAATCCAGGCATGTACACTGTGAAACTTAGAGTTTACAATGACACTACTGGATGTAGTGACTCCACAACTCGAAATTCATATATTAAAATCTCCGAAATAAACGGGGGATTTACTATTATTCCAACAGATGTATGCCAATACGAAGATGTTTGTTTTGAAGATACCACTAGAACTGTTTTCCCAATCGTGCAATGGCGATGGTTTTTCGGGGACGGACAAACCGATTTCAACAGTGGTTCATCCACTTGTCACTCATACTTCTTTCCGGGCAATTATAGTGGTCGTTTAAATATTACGGATTCTCTGGGCTGTACAAAAAACATCATTAAAAATAATGCCATAACTGTCCGACGGCTTCCCTCACCTCGACTGAGTGTTGATGAAACCCATGGTTGCATTCCTTTTACCGTTCATTTTACAGATGAATCCTTTAATACAGAACCCAGTACTATTACTGGTTGGTATTGGGAATTTGGAGATGGAAATACGAGCACTGATCAAAATCCGACCCATACATATTTAAACCTTGGCTCATATTCTGTTTCACTTACCGTTACCGATCACCGAGGTTGCGATAGTACAAAAACGTATCATAACCTTATAAATATTACGCAACCTACGGCTAATTTTTATTCTGACACATTACTATGTTCCAAGGATACTTTAAGTTTCTTTAATTTAAGTCAGGGTTCTGGGTTAACGTATGCGTGGGATTTTGGGAATGGCGATACTTCTACACAATCCAACCCAATTGCAGTTTATATTTCTGATATGAATCAAACTTTCCCTATTTCACTAATCGTTACAGATCAAATTGGATGCAAGGATACGATTGTAAAGAATGTCTCTATTTCAACGCCCATAGCTGATTTCTCGGCACTTTCACAAACAGCAGATTGTCCACCTTTTAATGCATCTTTTATAAATAATTCTTCATCCGATGTTATAAACTGGCAATGGAATTTTGGAGACAGCATAAGTGGCTCTAATAATATTTCATTTTTCCCAAGCCCACAGCACGTATTTATTAATTCAGGAGATTTTGATATTAGACTGGTCGTTAAAAACGCATTGGGATGTTTAGATACCATAACTAAAAATAATTATATTTTTGTAGATGGACCTCGCGGTACATTTGATTTTGAGCCTAAAATAGGCTGTGCCCCGTTAACTGTTACATTTACCTCTGAAACAGAAAATGCATCAGACTTTACTTGGGTCTTTGGAGACGGAGGAACGGCAACCGGATCAAGCGTAACATGGACCTATAACGAAGGTGGTTTTTTTCTTCCAGTACTAATTATTTCAGATTCGTTAAACACATCCATTGGAGACACATCTCTATGTTCTGTAACCATTATTGCTCCCGATTCTGTTTTTGTTATTCAAGGCAATGCTGATTTTACTTTTCTCGATACATTATATTGTCCAGGGCAAACGGTCCAATTCACAGATGCATCTTCAGGAATTGGGACTATTACGTCATGGCATTGGGATTTTGGAGATGGACAAAGCAGCTCTATACAAAACCCAACGCACACCTTTAACACACCTGGCGATCAAGAAGTCACACTTACCATTATGATGGATTCTTGTGAAAGTTCTATCACCAAAACAGTTCGAATATTTGACTTTCCTGATGTGAGCATTACAAATTCTCAATTAGATGGCTGCTATCCGCATGAAATAGATTTTTATGTAGACATGAATACGGTCACTTATCCAGCAATTAAATATGTTTGGAATTTTAATGATGGTTCACCCCAAATAACCCAACAAAATGTCGACCGACAATTTACCAGTTCTGGACTTTATCAAATAGAACTGACCATTACATATGCAAATGGATGTGAATATACATATACTTTTCCAACTGATATTGTAGTTTATCCTCTGCCCAATGCAGATTTTAATTTTCATGAAAATTTTGCATATCCAGGAGACTTGGTAAATTTTAATGATCAAAGTTCGGGCAATATTGCCAATTGGCATTGGGGCATAAGCGATGGCACTCAGTATGATAGCATTCCAAACTTTACGCACGCATTTGAAACATCTGGCTATTATGATGTCTATCTATTTGTAATTACAGAGGCAGGTTGTACAGATTCTATCCATAAAGAAGTGACCATCATGGAAGGAGTTATCATTCCAAATGTATTTACGCCAAATGGGGATGGTACCAACGACAAGTTTGAAATCATAACATACGGATTATTTACCAAAGTAGATTTAAAAATATACAATCGCTGGGGAAATGTAATTTGGTATACCAACGATCCGGACGAACATTGGGATGGTAAAAATATTGAAAATGGCGAAGAGGTTCCAAGTGGCACCTACTTTTATGTATACACAGCAAAAACCGTTACTGATACAGATTTTATCTCTTCAGGTTCTGTTAGCTTATTGCGATAAGTTTTTTTTTAACTGAACTTCTAAAAATAGATTTGTCGTTGAGTCTTCAAGCTTGACAAAATAAACAATATAAAATATCATTTTAAAAAGATTTCATGGTTCACTCTCTCCTCATTCTAGCTATTAGACATATTCAATATCAATAAAACCAGAATTTAAGAGTCGAGCTACACCCATATATGATGGTTTAAAACAAATTTTACTTCCAACAAAATATTTCTTTTCACCATTTTCTCTAATATTTTCTCCCAAATCAACAACCATCATATCAGAGGTTATTCCAACAAACTTCACCTCTTTATCAAAAACCTCGATATCGTTTTTGTCAACATCCAACAGCCCAAAATCAAGAATTGCTTTATAGGAACTTGAATTCATTTCATCTTGATTAAAATCGGCTGTATGTCCAATATTAGCTTCACTCAAAATTCCATCTGGCAACATATCTTTACGTTCCAGTTCAATAATATTGGCTTCAAAAACAAAAGCATCGGTATACAAATCCATAAATTGCTTATTGTCGAGTGGTGAGGTTCCAAAAAAAGCAGCCTCACCAATACGAAAATGATTCATGTCTTTCGGAACCGTATTTGAAGCAACCAAAGGAAGGGTAATAGAACTGCCTCCAGAAATAATGGATAAATTTTTATTGAACTTTGCTTGAATAAGTTCCTTATACAGACATAGTTGCAATAACTTATCGTATGTTGGCTCAACGCCATACATGCAACCCAAATTTGAACCGAGTCCAATCACTTCAATATTATCTAGGTTAAATACATTTTCATAAAACTTTAACAATTCTTCTCTGTTGACACCTTCACGCAACTCACCCAATTCAATCATTATAACGATTTTATGGATTTTCTTTTGTTTTTCTGCTGCTTTATTAAGTGCACAAATTGTTTTAAATGAAGTGTTTAGAGAAATATCTGCATACTGCACAATTTCATCTATATAAACAATAGCAGGAGGTTTAATATAAACAGTATTTATCTTTGGATTTAACTTTTTAAGTTTTTTCAAACTACTCAATCTCGAATCACCAAGGGAATGAATATCCTTTAAAACTTCGGGAATTAAAATTCTTTTCAACAAATTTTCATCACCAGAAAAAACTTTAGTAATTAAACTCCACTCCTTCTCATTGCTTTTTAAAAATTTGCTAATTTGTTTAATATTAGATATAATATGCTTTGTATTTATTTTTAATGATGCCATAAATTATTTTTATTGGTATTATATATATTACAACTTCAATTCAATCAAACATTTAAGCTATTGAAATGAGTCCATTAATGATTCATAATTTAAAGTTTGCGAAAAATCAAACTTCATTGTTAGTCTATTCAGAACCAGAGTTTTATTACTGGCACTATTTCTTATTTTCAAATCTCATTTCTGCATATTTTGAAGTAAATCCAAGTCTTTCATAAAGACGTTTAGCAGGATTCTCATATTCAACATGCAATTTAACATTTCCTTTTGTATGCTTAAATGCCTCTTTAATGATTGCAGCACCAAAACCTTGTCCTCTATATTGGGCGTCAACAGCAATATATACTAAAATATTTTCAGGAATAAATCCCGACATGCCAGTATTGTTCATTATTAAAACTCCTACTAATTTTCCTTCATGGAAAGCATGTAGAATAAAACCACCTTTGCCGTGATCTAGAGTTAATGCGTAATCAACACACTTTTTAATATCTTCCGCTTCGTCCCCAAATTCATCAAGATGTTGATGCAAAAATTTTACTGTTTCGTTAATCTCTAATTCGGTAATGTCTTTCGTGTTTTTGTAAAGCTTATAAGTTAACATCTTTTCCTTTCTTGTAGGCTATTATTAAACCCTGTAAATTACAATATGTTCA
>JAQUHH010000129.1 GCA_028683685.1 Bacteroidales bacterium | reverse complement strand
ACTAAATTTGCTCTCATTTCAACGCCCGTAATTACTGCTTTTTTTTGCAAATAATGGGTAAAATAATCATACAATGCAAACGTCAAATATCCCTTGCCACTGCCCATATCAACAATTGAAATCGATTGTTCAAAGGGATATTCTTTCAATATTCCATCCACAATTTCAATGTATTTATTGATTTGTTTGTATTTGTCTTGCATGTTCGGTTTTATTTGCCACAAACTGTTGGTAATACCCAGCTTTTGCAAATAAAAATTATTTTCGGGTTCAATAATTCGTTTTTTCGACTTGTCGTGAAACAACTGAACTTGAACTGTTTTATCTGTTTTTTTGGTTTTAATTCCACTTTTTTTACCTCTTGTCCAAAAATGATAATCAAATTCGGTGGTAGAGAGGTTGGCTTGCTTGTATTCATTAACCAAAAGTTCTGAAATTAATTCCAAGGCTTCTTCCGGTGGGTAGTTTTTGGTAATATCCTTGGTTTGGTAGCGATATACAAAATTCAATTGTTCCCCTTTTTTGATTTCAATATGTTTGATAATAATTGATTTAACTTCATTAGAATGGTCCTTCTTGTCGGAAATAGTGAGTTTTATGAAGTTTTTTAGGCGGATATTTTGATGAATTATTTCAACAAATTCTTGAATTTTTTCGCTCATTGTTTTTATATAAAATGAATTATTAAAGTGAAAGTGCTTTTTTTATTTTTTCAACTAAAAAGAGAGAGAGTTTAATGTTTGATTCGTGCGTCCAACCCGCAATATGCGAGCTAAGAACTACGTTTTGCATCCTGGTTAGTTGGCTCATTGCTTCGGGCCATTGTGCTTTTTCTAGATTTTGTAGATTGACACTTTCATATTCCAAAACATCTAAGCAGGCTCCATTTACTTTTCCATTTTTTAAGGCTGTAACCAAATCTTGAGTGTTTAAAATTTTTCCTCTGGAAGTATTTAAGAGGGTAATGGGCTTTTTAAATAAATCAATTTGATTTGTATTGATTAAATAATGGTTTTCTTGATTGTACGGAATATGGTAACTTACCATGTCTGCATTTTCATAAATATCATCCAACGTAGTTTCTTTAACGGACTCGGGAGCATAATTCGTTTTGAATTTATCGTAGGCCAAAACAGTACAATCAAATCCTTTTAGTCTCTGTGCAAACGCACTTCCCATATTGCCAAATCCGATGATTGCAATTGTTTTGCCCGAAATTTCAATGCCGCGGTTTTCTTCTCGCAACCAAAGTCCATTTCTTACTTCTTGGTCGGATTTCAAAATGTTGTTTTTCAAACACAAAAGCATTCCCATAGTGTGTTCAGCAACGGCATCTCTATTGCCTTCTGGCGAGTTGATACAATAAATCCCTTTGCTTTTGGCATATTCCAAATCGATGTTTTCGAGTCCCGAACCCACACGTCCAATAAACTTTAAAGAGGGTGCATTTTGCATAATTTCAGCGTCAATTTTCATGCGGCTGCGAATGATAAGTCCTTCTATATCTTTGAGTTGGTGGATTAATTCCTTTTTTGTTTTATCAAATTCATATAAAACTTCAAAACCCAATTCTTTAAATTTTTCATAAAGAATTGGGTGAGTGCTGTCTAAAAAAAGTATTTTTGATTTCATTTTAATTTATCAGGTTCCTGTTATTGTAGAGATATGAATTAATTTTGTCTCTTAGAATTACAGATGTTTGCATAATCATATCAAAATCTTGTGGAAAGGGGATAGGCATCGATCCGAGGCGACGGCGAATGATTTGTGGTAAAATATCCAAATCTCCATTTGCAGTTGTTGCAATATGATGAAATGAAAACTGACCATCTAATTGGTTGCTTCTTAAAACTCGATGACTAATATTGTCATAATAACTTACAGATACTTCTACGTGTGCATCTTTATGTTGTTCTAAATCTCGAACATAACAGTAGATTTTTTTGTATTTTGGAATGTAAATAATTTCTCCCAAAGAGTCTTTAACAACCAATCCTTGTTTGTCTACCTTTGGCTGAATGCCATCTTGGATTTCTTTGTCGTAGGTGTAATTGTTTTCTTTTACTAATTCAGGAGTAATTTTAATATTTTGAATGCTGATTAGAATCTTATAATCATAACATTTGGTTGCATCGTTATTAATATCGTATAATGTCCATGTGCTATTTAAACGGCTAATGTTTATTTTTTCTAATTCGTTATAAAATTCGTCTGGAATAGTTTGTCCAGAAGCATTGTTAAAAGCAACAAGGCAGAACATTCTCCCGTCGTTTAATGCTTTTATTTTTAGCTCATTAACATCTTTATAGTTGATTAAATATTGTTCAACATTTTGAAGTTCTTGGTATGCTTCTCTGGCTTTTCTTTTATTTTGCTGGTTTAAAAGTTGTTGTGCCAAAACAAAGTGATATTCAGCTGCTTTGTACCTTGCATCTTCAATTTGTGAAGAATAGTTAACTTCAGGAATATTGAGTTTATTTCGAACTTGATAGGGTACAGTCTTCAGTTTGTTTTGACGTTTGTTCATTCGGTTAAAAATGGTAAAAACATTTCCCCAAATATTTGGTTGTCCCGTTTTTCGTAAGTCATTTATTCGTTCGTTATCCTTTTGTTGTGCAAAATTATAAGCACTTTTCAAAATTTGGAATTCGCTTTTTTTATCTGGATCTTTGGTTACCTTTTTTATGGATTTATCCAAAGCGGCATCATAATCCCCTTTTTCTAATAATCGTTCACTCGAAACGCAGGATTGGAAAAAAAAGAGAGTGACAAATCCAAAGATTGCTAAAATTTGAAATGGTTTGTTTATAGTTTTCATGGCGTATGTTTTTGAAAATATTTATATTAATCCTGCATCTATTAAGTTAACAATGGTTTCAATTTCTTTATCCTTACCGCTAGGGTCGTATTGTTCTTTTAAATCAATTCCCCAAAAATAAGAAAAAGATTGCCAAAAAACAGCTCTAAATTTTCCACGCGTTGCCGAGATAATTTCATACGATGATTTTCCGCCTTCCCTGTCGATGAGTTTTATTAATAGAATTCCCTGCGACTGAGTCATGTTTCGGATGTCATTTTCAAATTGTGCTTTTATTTCTTCTTCAGCTCTTTTGCTGATTTTATTCCGTTCGCGACGATTTTTTGCAGAGGCACTTAAGTTATCGTAATGTCTCATTTTGGCAGATGCAACTTTTGCATAAGGATATACAAATCGGACGTTGTTAACCAATCGGCGATGTGCCTGTTCTTCAGATGCATTTCGGAAAGGTCGCCATGAAACAATGGTCACTTCTCGAAGACCTAAATAGGGGATGGTGTCCCCGTCTAAAACAGTTGCTGCTACAATTTTATCAGATGTAACTTGCGAAAATGCAAGTCCATAGATAAAAATGAGCGCTGTAATAGCAATTGTTTTTTTCATGACGTTGAAGTTTAATGACAATAAATCAAGAACTGTGCCAACGCAAATCTACAAATAAAATATTGTTTTATGAAGCACTGCTAATAATGCTCGATAATTTTGTCATTGCATACTCTTTGGTCAGGGTATATTCTTTTATCTTTTTGTTGGATGGAAGTTCAAACATTAAATCCATCATAATAGTTTCAATAATAGAACGTAATCCTCTGGCTCCAAGCTTTAATTCAACGGCTTTGTCTACAATAAAATCAATGACCGAATCGTCAAAAGTGAGTTTAATATTGTCAATTTCAAAAAGTTTAATGTATTGTTTTATTAAAGCGTTTTTAGGTTCTGATAAAATTCTTTTTAATGCCTCTCTGTCTAATGGATTCAAATAGGTGACCACAGGAAAACGTCCACATAATTCAGGAATTAAACCAAAACTTTTTAAATCTTGTGCAGAAATATATTGCATCATGTTTGATTTGTCAACGATTTCGGCTTTCTTAGTATATCCAATTACATTAGTGTTTAGTCTTGATGCTATTTTTTTCTCAATTCCATCAAATGCACCACCTGCAATAAATAAAATATTTTGTGTGTTTATTTCGATGAACTTTTGCTCTGGATGTTTACGACCGCCTTGTGGGGGTACGTTTACTTTGGATCCTTCCAGAAGTTTTAAAAGTGCTTGTTGTACACCTTCGCCCGAAACGTCTCTGGTAATGGATGGATTGTCAGATTTGCGAGCTACTTTGTCAATTTCATCTATAAAAACAATTCCTTTTTCAGCCTGTTCTACGTTGTAATCGGCCGCTTGTAAAAGTCGAGATAATATGCTTTCAACATCTTCTCCAACATATCCTGCTTCCGTAAAAACAGTGGCATCTGCAATGCAAAAAGGAACATCTAAAAGTTTGGCAATGGTTCTGGCAATCAAAGTTTTTCCAGTTCCCGTTTCTCCAATCATAATAATGTTTGATTTTTCAATCTCTACTTCATCATGCTTGGTTTTTTTTGCAGAAATCCTTTTGAAATGGTTATAAACTCCTACAGATAAAGTTTTTTTAGCATTTTCTTGACCAATTACATATTGATCTAAAAAATCTTTTATTTCAGCTGGTTTATATAATTTAAAGTCGCTGTTTTCCTTCTTTTGGAATTTTTTATTCTCTTCCAAAATTGTATTCGCATGTCGAACACACTCTTCGCAAATGTCACAATTAGCACCGCTGCTAAAAATAATTAATCCATCTTTAGCGGTGCTTCCACAAAATGAACAAATTTGTTCTTGTTCTTTTTTTTGCTTTGCCATAATCTTTTTTAATTTTCAATAAAAAGAGCCGATTTGAAAAAATACGGCTCTTTTATGGTTTTTAGTATCGTTCGTTTATGCTTTTCGCTCTAAGATTTCATCTATCATTCCATAATCACGAGCTTCTTGGGCAGTCATCCAATAATCTCTGTCGGCATCTTTCCATATACTATCATAATCTTTTCCTGAATGAAAAGCAATGATTTCATATAGTTCTTTTTTTAATTTTTGAATTTCACGAGCCGTAATTTCAATATCTGTAGCCTGTCCTTCAGCACCTCCCATAGGTTGATGAATCATAACGCGAGCATGTTTAAGTGCAGTGCGTTTGCCTTTGGCTCCAGCGCACAAAAGAACAGCTCCCATAGAAGCTGCCATGCCTGTGCAAATAGTGGCAATGTCGGGTGCTATATATTGCATGGTGTCGTAAATGCCTAGTCCAGCATGAACTGAGCCGCCCGGAGAATTCAAATAAATTTGAATGTCTTTTTTGGAGTCCACAGATTCAAGAAATAATAACTGTGCTTGAATAATGTTTGCAACACTATCATAAATGGGAACTCCCAAAAAGATAATACGATCCATCATGAGTCTCGAAAATACGTCCATTGTAGCAATGTTTAGTTGGCGTTCTTCGATAATCATTGGGGAAATATAGTTGTTGTTGACCATAGAAGTATAGCGATCCATGTTCAAACTACTAATGCCTAAATGTTTGGTGGCGTATTTTTTGAATTCATTGCTGTCCATAATTTCAAGTTTTTAAGGTTAAACTATAATTTTATAAAATCGTCAAAGCTAATTTTTTCTAATTTAGGTTTGACTAATTTTTTAATTGCTTCGGTGATTTTTTGATCAAATAAAGTTTCGTATATTTTTTTAACATCTTCTTTGTTTTGAATGGCTTGGTCTACTATTTTTTCCAAGTTTTCATTCATGGTTTCTTCATCTGTGGGTGCTTCTGATGATTTGAAATAACCTCTGTAAAATTCACGAATATAGTCTTTTACAGAATCCATATTGATGGCAATATTGTTTTCTTTAACCAAAGCATTTTCAATCAATTGCCATTTGAGGGATTGATTCATGCGTTCGTATTCACTTTCAACATTTTCTTTAGTGATGGTATCATTGGTTTGGATCATCCATTTTTTTAAGAATTCTTCTGGAAGTATTATTCCACTTTTTTCAATGATTTCTTTGATGGTTTCGTCCATAAATTTGCGTTCAGAGTATTGAACAAATTCTTTTTCAATAACTTCTTTTACTGCTGTTTTAAATTCTTTTTCTGTTTTTATCTCTTTTTCTGGAAATACTTTTTTAAATAAATCTTCATTCATTTCCGATGGAGTTAAGCGGCTGATGCTTTTTGCTGTAAATAGAATTTCAGATTTTGCATTTTCAACTTCTGATTCTTTGATATTTAATGCTTTTGCAATATGTTTTGGATCTTTAAATGCTTTTTTTACATCAAATTTGATGGTTTCTTCTGCTTTTTTATCAACAAATGCTTTTTTAATTTTAGCATCTTCAAATAAATCAACAAAAATTGAAGTTTGAATTGGTGTAGCTGTGTCTTCATCGTCACTATAGATAAATTCACCTGTTACTAAGTCTGCGGCTCCAATGGTTTCAGGGGAGCTTACGTTACCGTATCTTTTGGTTAGTTGCAACACTTCCTCGTCAATTTGTTTTTCTGTAGCTTCAATCTCATATTGTTTTCCAGTATGCTTGATGGTTTTCAAATCAACTTCTGGTTGAATGCCAATTTCGAAATAGAATTTTTGAACAGTCTCTTTTTCAATATCAATAGAAGATTTTTCTTCATTGATGATAGGTTCTCCAAGATACGTGATGTTATTTTCTTTAATGTGTTTTTCTAAATTATCAGAAACTGTTTTATTGATTACATCTGCTTTAATTGATTTACCATACATTTTTTTTATCATTCCCATTGGAACGTTTCCTGGACGAAATCCTGGAATGTTGGCTTTTTGA
>JAQUHH010000128.1 GCA_028683685.1 Bacteroidales bacterium | reverse complement strand
TAAATGTCATTAATCCTGCTGTTGTGTAGTCAAAATAGCGATTATCAACAAATACGACATCATAATGATTTTTCAGATTATCAAACGATAATTTGCGAAGAAAATATGAATTCTTATCTTGCCATTCAAAATCAAAAACACTTTCTTCTGCTTGTTCGGCTTTTGAAAACACCCAATCATTTGGGTCAATTTTGTTTTCATTAATCTGTTTTGCCCAGCTAATAAAGCTCCATTTATAAACATTTATTGTTTCGTATTCCCAAGGAAAAATCTTTTTATCATGTTTGTTTTCTAAATCAATCAAAATTATTTCAATACTTTGTATGTCTCGTATCGTTTCTCGATAATTATTTTTGTTGCAATCTTTCCATGATTCTCTGATTTTTTCAATGTTGAAAAGATTTGATGTAATACAATTAATCTTTTTATTTTCTTCATCTTTTAGAATTTCATTTACAAGTTTTGTTGCTACAATTTCATCAATATATTTGTGTTTATATAATTCTGTCAATGATTTTTCGCAAAGTTCTTTTGCATAAGGCAAGTATTTATTGTTAAGTTTTCGTATTTCGGCTTTGTCTTTTATGTTTTCTGTTTCAATTTTAATGAGTTCTTTTTCTTCAAGGTTCAATACATCATAAACGAATATATCGCCATATTCATTTTCAAACCGTGCACATCGTCCAGCTCTTTGTAAAAAGGAATTAATTGGTGAAATCTCGGTGTGCATTATATCACAAGAAATGTCCATCCCTGCCTCAATAACTTGTGTAGCTATTAGGATAGCATTGTGCTTTTCGTTTCCTTTACCAAAGTATTCTTTTATTAGTTGTTCTTGTTTTTTTCTATCGGAATCAAAATAACGAGAATGAATACAAAGCAATCTTGTGTCTTTTGCTTTTGTTTTTTCTACTTCCTGATATAGATTTTGAGCATTTTCAACTCGATTACAAATGACAATTGTTTTATTCTTGTGTTTTTCTAAAATATCTAATGAATTTATTTTTTTATCCAAACAAACTGTCACAGATTTCTTTATGGTCTTACCAATCGGCGGTTTGAGCGAATTTATTTTCTTGACATCTTCTGGAAAATCATTAATAGAAACTACTTCAAAACCAAGTTCATTCTTTATAAATTGGATATAATCATCGGATAGTGTTGCGGTCATTATACAAACACGACACAATTTTTTTAATAGTCGAATCATGCCTATACTTGTTGCCATTGATAAGTTAGGGTCTAACAAATGAAATTCATCAAAAACCAAATAACTGCCAATCAACGAGCCTGCATTAATATTAGCTTGTCTTTGTGATAGAGGTAAAGGAAAACACAAGAAATTACTTAAAGTTTGATCTATGGTGGAAAAAATAATTTCTTTTTCAAAGTATGGATCATCACTGTATTCTCCTGTTTGGATTGATATTAACTTGCTGAGTTTTGGATATAATAATTGGATATTCTTTTTGTTAAAAGTCTTTTCAACATCAGAATAAATTGAATTTGCCAATGTTCGGAGAGGTAGACTATATATCATTTTTTGAGGGAAATCATTACTTTCATTTTGTTTGGCATAAAGATAAGGCATAACTGAAGCCCATGTTTTTCCTGCACCTGTTGGAACAGAAATAATAATGTTTTTCCCTGAAAGTAGCAGTTCTGCAGCCTTTATCTGGTATTGATACGGAGCAAAGTCAGTTATGTTATTATAAAACTCAAAATATTTATTCATTTCTAATCCATATTTTCGATTATTCCATTTAATTATTATTGCTAAATATCTTCTTCCAGCATCACATTTACATCTTCCATATCAAACTCGTTTACGTCCCATGTTTCACCTTCATTCAGTCCGTACCATTCTCTTATTTCATGGTATTCTTCGTGTGATGGGTTGTTGAATGTTTCGAGTAAACTCATGTAGCCCCATGGACCGCCGCAGTCTTCGGGAGGACATTTGCCTTTTCCTTTAAGGCATTTTGGGGAGGTGATTTTTTCCGTAAGGATTTTCTCTAAAGTTATTTTGTGAATCCAATCATCACCAAAATCATAAATGTAGACGTAGGTTTGTTTTTCGCTAGTAAAAATCGTTTTTAGCTTTGTTTTTCCGGCATCCAAATCGGGTTCATCCCAGCCTTCATCGTCAGGAAGAGCAATGATTGGATGGCTTCCATATCCATCGGGACTAAATTGATAGAGATGAGAAAATTCCCATCCAAAACTAATTTGAATAACGCTATGTAATTCATCAAATGTGTAGTTGGCAGGAACAAGAACTCTTCTCCAAACACTAGGTTTGCTTAATCTAGTCAGCTGAATTTTAAATTGGAATGTCATTTTTTTTTGTTTTTATTTAATTAATTCACTTCATTTCATTTTTCAATCTTATTCAATCTCGTATCAATCTCTCTTCAATCTCGTATCAATCCCCTCAATCTCCTTCAATCTCCTCAATCCCCTCAATCCCTCCAATCTCCCATCTCGGCTCCGCTCGATGTCCGAAGGCAATCCCTTCAATCTCGTATCAATCTCTTCAATCTCTCTTCAATCTCCCATCTCGGCTCCGCTCGATGTCCGAAGGCAATCCCCTCAATCTCTCTTCAATCTCGTATCAATCTTATTCAATCCCTTCAATCCCCCATCTCGGCTCCGCTCGATGTCCGAAGGCAATCCCTTCAATCTCTCTTCAATCTCGTATCAATCTTATTCAATCCCTTCAATCCCCCATCTCGGCTCCGCTCGATGTCCGAAGGCAATCCCTTCAATCTCGTATCAATCTCGTATCAATCCCTTCAATTTCGTATCAATCCCCTCAATCTCTTCAATCTCGTATCAATCCCCTCAATCTCCCTCAATCTCCCTCAATCCCCTCCAATCATTCCAAACCCCATGCTGTTTTTCTCGCCAATTCCGGCATTGTATGCTATTTTCATTAATTCGGGGGTGCTAAAAAGTTTGAAGCGACAATTATATCCTCGGACGGATGTTTCTTCTTTTGTGCCTGATTTTATTCTGATAAGTTTTGAATGTGATTTATTATTTGTTTCCCATACTAAAAAAACATCACTCGGAGGAGGAGTTCCGAAAAAAGCCTCATATTTTGTAAGCAGATTGTTTTTTATAAATTTAGAATAATCAGGATGTTCGGGGGGAATATAATCAAGTTTGTCGGCTGCATTTTTCATTGTAATGCAAATAGGAGAGAGGGTTTTTCCAATAAATGGTTTTGAGAAATCGGGTTCTGGTAAAAGTTCGATGTTTTTGACTATAAGCTCAACTTTTGATATTTTATCGCCAATAGCAAATTGTTGATTGGCAAAAATTCCTTTTACAAACTCTTCGGTAGAACGTTCTGGTAAAAAAGCAATGTTAAAACTAATTTCATTCGATTGAATAATAAGACGTTCATTTCTTTGGTCTATAATATACTGAGGAACTATAAAATTAGAGAAAGAAAATAGACGAAACTGTTTTCCGTTCGTCGTAAATCCATTTCCATGCAGCCAGTCTGCATACATTTTATCTCCTCTCGCAATGGTTTTATAGATAAACGAAGATAATTCGTACTGGTAACTGAGTGGCAATTTTGTGTTTTGAGAATTTGTTAGAGATAATGATAATTTGAATCGCATTATTTTTTTATTAAATGAATAATGTTTTAATATTGACAACGAAAATATGAAATATAATTAAACTAAAAAAATATTTTACAAACTATTGTTGTAAAGTTATTATAAAAAACTGAATTTTCACAGAATATCATCTCTTTTTATTTTGATTTTCTCTTCCAAACCTCACAAAAAAAAATGCGACTACTTTCGCAATCGCATTTTCTATGATAATATTGAATTATTATTGACAGTTTTCGCAGAATATTTTCTTGACGGCTAAATTTTCTCTTACTTGGAAGGAGAACTTATTCATAAGAGTGCAAAAGCGAGCTTTATCTGATTCCAGACAGCGTTTAGCTAGCTCGTAGAAAGTACTTGATAAATAAAGTTCTTCGCGATAGCTGTATAAAGAGAAGTATGTAAATAAGAAATCTTGAGAAATTTCTTTGCTGTAAATAAATGGAGCCATAAGTTGTTCAGCGTAAGGATAATCGCCATGTTCGATAAAAACAGTGGCCAATTTGTAGGCATTCATCCATGTGTTGTTTTCAACATTGACAATTTCTTTTACTTTTACATAGGTGCTTTCCAAAAGTTGCTCCATGGTTTGAGAGCTTGAGGTGTCGGCATATTCTAATATTCTAAATTGCAGTTCAAGGTTAAGTGCGTCTGCTTTTGTTTTGTCAATTTTCATGGAGTATATTTTATCCACTTCAGATTGGATGTCCCGAATTTCGCTTTCGTTTGAAAATTCTACATTTGAAATTTTACAAACCAAGTTGTCGTAAAAAGCGTACATGTTTTTGGAATCCATTTCTATAATTTTATCAATGCCTTGACACATTGCATCATTTACATTTTCGAGGAAGAAGTTTTGCAAATAATAATAGTTTACCAAAAGAGGGATGTTTTTGATGTCAACGGGGATTTCCATATCAGAAATTATTTTTCTACTATAGTCGCCTGCTTCTACTGCATTAATTATACGTTTTTGAACGGACATTGCCATTATTAAATCACCTGCTTTCACGGCATTATTAAATTTGTTGATGACAAATTCTTGTTCATTTCTTCCGCTAATATCATAGGTGATATTCATGACGATTTTGGCAAATCTATGTTTTGAAAGCATGGGTTCCAAGTCTTTCAATGTTCTGCCTTTGAGTTCTTGTTTTGCTTGTTCGTGCGACATAGATGCTAGTTCAGCATGTTTTGTGTTTTTCACATCTCGTTTGAAAAGTTCCCAACTATCGCTGGTATTAGTTATGTAGGTTAAGCGTCTTTTTTGTTGTTGGTCGATGGCTTGAACGATGCTTTCTGCTCTTTTGCGTTGTAATTCTTCGTTGGCTTTGTCGCTGCCTTCCAAAGAAGTGTATGCAGTAATAACCAAACTGTCAACATCAAACTTAGGTTCTCTAAGTGCTTTAATAAAAGGCTCGATGTCTTCATATTTATAACTGTACTTGTTTGCTTGAAATGGAACTATTAGTTCTATTTTAGCTTGTTCTGATACAGGTACATATGTGGGAGTAGATATTGATGTTTGATCTTTAACAAATCGAAGTTTTTCAACATAATCAAGACTGGATTTTTCAATAAACATTTTTTGAATAGAGCGACAAACACTTTTTTCTTTAATAATCATTAAGTTCAATTCAAAATCGCCTACAATTTCTTCGGGAAGCTCGCCAAAACTAACTCTGAGTTTGCGTGATTTTCGTTCTGTAATTTCATTTTTCTTTTGAATTTTGCTTGCATACATACGTTTTATCATGTATCCGCGATTTACTTTGTCGTTATCAAGAATATTATCACCACCACATTTGTATTGTTCTCTCATAACAATATCAACGGCTAAAGCATCTTTTTTGCGACCTACGACTCTGCGAAAATTACGAATGTTGTCGAATTCAAAAATGATTTCTCCATTTTCAATTTTCAAACCATCGCGCCATGCTTCAATGTTACGAACACTTTCACAACGACGACATTTGCGTGCATCAAAACTTGTTAAACCATATTTTTTTGTTGTGTATTTAACGGCTAATTCATCTCTTTTTGAAGCATCTGAAGCCGGATTTAAAGTGCGATCATTCCCCAGAACTATAGAAAAATAAATATTTCTTTTATTTTCGTCAAATTCATAACTAATGCCAGTATAGGAGTGTTTTTTATCGAGAAGAATTACAGAGTTTTTACGATTATTTAATATGGGTAATAACATTGATCTGCATAAATCTATATAGGAGTAATGTTCGCGAGGATCAGAAGCTTTTGTTCTTGACACCACTTCGTCAACGAATTGTGTTCCTCCATAAAGTCTTATCCGTCGATATGTATTCTTGTAAACTCCTTTGTTTTCTGTGGTTCGCTCTTCCCGAAACGCCATATAATCAGCTTGAATAGTTGCTGCCGAATCCAAAATAGGATGAATGCTTAGTTTTCCAGCTCTATTGTTTGGATTAATGTCTCGAACATAGTTTATCATTTCTAAAGCACATGCTCTAAGGACTTCCGGTTTAAAGTCTACAGGATTGAAATTTCGGGTATAATCATAATTTTCTTTCATTTTATAGAAAGATAAAGTGTCCCAATGTGATTGTTGAGCAATTAAGCCGCTGATAATCAATGAGAAGAATGTGAAACTTAAAATGTATTTTTTTCTCATAAAGGATAAAATTTATGTTGTATCTGTTTTAAAGAGCAATAATAAGCAAAATATATTGGCTTACAAAAAAAAGTAGAATTTATTTTGAATTTATTTTGTGTCCTTTATTTTTTTGGATTATTTTATTCATACATTTGATTATTTTTGCATATTGAAAATTGCATTATTATGTGATTTCTTGTTAACGAAGTGGATAAATATTAGTATTTTAAAAATAATTGAAAAATTAATTTAATAAATGTACTTAAATCAAAAAAAAATATTTATTTTTGGATTTTAAAACTATCTAATTATGAAAAAGCAAACTAGATATTTGTTAGTAATGCAAATCAAGGGTTGAAAATCAGATAAAAATAGGCAGCAGCAATTCTGCCAAAAACATGAACAATTAAACCTTTTGTTGACCTTACTTTGTTAGCTTTTTGAAAATCTGTTTTTTCAATAAGC
>JAQUHH010000127.1 GCA_028683685.1 Bacteroidales bacterium | reverse complement strand
AACGCATGCTCAAATGTTAGCAAACAATACAAAGCCCGCGATAAAATCACCTTTACAGAAGGGTATAAATTCAATACAACCAATGGTGTGATGAAAGCAAAATTGGAAGAGACATTGATCGTGCCAATATCTAATGAAAACATCAATAACAATGTTATAAACCTTGAAGAAAGAGAATTAATTACCTCAAAGGAAGTTGGGAGTATTCATGGAACATTTGATGTATCGATGATTGGAGCAGTAGCTTATTCTATTCCTTTGAAATTGCCAATAGGGATGAATGGTGTAACACCAAATTTATCAATAAATTACAATAGCAATTTGGGAGATGGAGCATTGGGATTAGGGTGGTATATTGGAGGCGTATCGTCCATTCAAAGAGTATCCAAAAACATAGCATATGATCAAATAATTTCTCCAATTATGTTTGATAATAATGATGCATTTGAAATTGATGGTACAAGATTAGTGAAACTTTCTAATACTGAATATATAAAAATGGAGAATGACTTAAGTAAGATAACACCACAATATGAAAACAATCAAATTGTTTCATTTACATTAATAACGAAAGAAGGAATTAATTACGAATATGGTGTAACTGAAAATGCCAGAGAAAAAATAAATCTTAACAATAATAGCATTATAAATTATCACATTAATAAAATTACAGATTTACATGGAAATAGTATTATTTTCTATTATGACAATACCGTACAAGGACGACATTTACTAAACAGAGTTTTATATACAGAAAATCAGACCCTTGGCAAACAAGCTTTTAATGAAGTACTTTTTATTTATGATCAAAGAGAAGATAGCAAATGGATGCCAAAGTATTACATCCCTGGCATTGAAAATAAGCAAAATTCTGTTTTACTAACAAAAATCACAATAAAAGCAGACGGTGAAAGAAAAAAATCATACAAACTAGCTTATAATAACGACTATAAGCTCGTTGAATTAACAGAACTAACCCAAGATAATAAGTCTTATAATAGTACATTGTTTAAATGGGGAGGGGAAGAAATGTCATATGAATTTATAGATAAAGATTTTGAAATAACCAATTTCACACCAGGATACAGTATTCCATCAATTTTACAGGATCACCATTTAAGTAAAAGGATTGATTATAGAATTGGTAGAAAAATAAATAATCCTTCCTTCTATAATGACCCAATCCAAAATCCACAAGGAGTAACATGGTATAGGCATTATGTCGATTTCGGTGATGCTAATGGTATTTGGATAGATTTACCTACAACATACGATCCTAATACAACTTTACAACAACCAATATGGTATAAAAATTTCTCACCAGCAAATTCAGCAGATTTTACAGGTGATGGAATTGATGACATTGTTATTATTAAAAAAACAAAAGCTACAAATAATACTTATGTTGCTGAATTTATAGTTGTTAAAACAAAGATTCAGTACACACAGCAATACGGAAATACTGTTAAAAATTATAGTTTTGAAAAAATAAACACTTCATACATAGGGAGTTACACATCTTCTGAAAATAATTTTCAAATTGCGATTCTTGATTTAAATTCAGATGGTTTGGCAGACATGATAATTTATGACAGACAAGATAGAAAACTTTTAATTCGATATTCTCAAAGAGATATCAATACTGGAAATATTCAACCATTTATTGAGCTATTTGATATTTCTAATAGTTTTCCTACAACATCTTTTCCCCCAGACATTTTTTCAGATATAAGTTTTGCTGATTTTGATGGAGATGGAATTGTAGATATTGTTATTAATTCACTTTTAGGAAAATCACATATTTACATGGGACAAGTTCAAAAAGGGGAATTTATTAAGACAACTCTTAATTTAGGTTTTAATATCACCAAACCACTTCTTTATGGAGATTTTAATAATGATGGAAAAACGGATATTTACTCTCCTCACAAAGCAAAATTATACTTTTCAAAAGGAGATGCTTCTTTCAACGAAATAAACTTTACTTTACCAACTCCCACAAATAAAACACTTGATTTTTCAAAATTAGAACATATGGTTTCTGGAGAATTCAATGGGGATGGCAAAACTGATTTAGCATACGTTTTTCCAGAATATGAAATAACTCAATCATCTGATGAAATTACTAAAACATCAAGAACAATATTCATTTATAACGAAGGATTTGAATTGGGAAATTTTAAACTACATGTTTTAAATAACCAATATATATATTGTCCCGACCCTTATGGGTCTGACCCGCCTGTTGAAAAAAAAATGGAATATTATAACTTAAAAACAGTTAATAATGTGACAACAGAACAAAGTGGAAGCATATTAACAATGAATACATTCAAAGATAATACGGGTATTGACCAAATTAAATACATCTTACATAATTATGACAATTCATATTGCAAAAGTGGCACTAAAGAAATCAAATGGTATTATTCAGCAGCTGAAATAAACACTAATAATAGAACATATTCTAATAGAATTACAGAGATTATTGATGGTTCAAATAACCATACAAAAATTTCATACTTTGATAGTCCAGCTGATAATAGTAATATATTTGAAACCTATCCTGTTACAAAAATTGCCCCCAATATCCCTTGTGTCCATAAATTGCACCTTAAAAACCCTACTAATAACGATTGGACAACTCAAATTTACGAATATAAAAATGGCAAGACTCACGTTCTTGGAAAAGGATTTTTAGGTTATAGTGAAGTATCTGTTGAGCAATATGTAAATGAAGATTTGACCAATAATCCTATAAACTACATGCGATTAATAAATACTTCAAAATACTCTTATAACAACGATTTCAACTATCCAATGTTAACAGAAGAAACTAGCCAATTTGCTACTTCTTTATTTCCTTATGAGGGGTATACAGAATCAATAGCCAACTATACGTTCCAAATAAACAATTTAAATAATGGCACATATATTCCTTTTCTGACAAGTTCAAATACCGTAAAACATTCATTTGGGTTAGGAATATCTAGTCAATCTTCTTACGAATACGACTTATTTATGAATGTTAAGAAAATAACGACTACTTCTGGTGATATTACCAACATTCAAGAATTTGAAAACTTCCAGTTGGCTGGTGGAATATTTCCTCATAAACCCGCCAAAATTAAAACCACTAATACACTTCTAAATCAACCTTCAACATATATTGAGCAAGATTTTACTTGGGATAATTCCAATGGAAATTTACTTTCGCAGACTTCACCTCCCGGTGCTGGTGATCCTACCCTGAACGTACCAGTTGAAAATCAATTAATTACAAAAACATTTGAATATTATCCTACTGGAAACATAAAAAAAGAAACAGTTAGTGCCACGGGTATAACAAATTCAAACATTACATCGTACGAATACGACGATAAATTCCGCTTCCCAACTAAAGCAACCAATACGATTGGTCATACGGTTTCAAAAACCTATGACAATTTCTATGGAAATGTATTAACCGAAAAAGACATTAACGGATTAACTACGCAATATAAATATGATAGTTTTGGTCGATTAACCGAAACTATTATGCCAAATGGCAAAAAAAATACTGTAAAACTCAAATTTGTAGATACTCCCACTCTGGCTAAAACTTACTATATTGAAACGAAATACGAAAACAGCAATGCTGCATATGCTTATTTCGATTCATTTGGACGAGAAATATATTCAGAAACCATAGGGTTTGGCAATATAACGTATCGAAAATCAAATTATTACGACAAATTCGGTCGACTTATTCAAACACGGAGTAATGGACCAAACAACGAACGTGTGGTGGTTCAAAACTATTTTGACAGATACGGACGAAACACCGAATCGAAAACTTTCTTAAATAATGGAACTGACCCAGTAGATTATCAAGAAATTACAGGAACTCCTATTCAGCATGTAAAAATGGAAACGGCCATTGACCAAAATCAATTAATAGTTACCACCAAAAACATGATTTCAAATGAACAAGAATCTCAATACATTAATAAAACTGGCATGGTTACCAAAGCACTCGACAAAGGAGGCAATGAAATACTGTATGAATATAATAGCAATAGTGCGGTGAAGAACATTTCGGCAAATAGTAACAATACCGAAATTGAATACGATAAATATGGCAGACAAATACTTTTGGTTGACCCTGATGCGGGCAACACCAGTTATTCGTATAACGCTTATAATCAAATAGTAAAACAAATTGATGCTGCCATAAACGAACAGACTCTTCAATACGATGTATTGGGGCGTGTTGTATCAACAACCTCTACGCCCAATCAAGGCAATGCCATTCAATATCAATATGTTTACGACACCAAACCCAACGGAAAGGGCAAATTGGCAACGGCAACTGGGGGCGAAAACAACACAACCGTGAATTATACCTACGACGCACTCTCTCGTCCAACGCAAATTTCCGAAGCTTTCGAGGGGTTTAATTTTTCGACAAAATACACCTATGATGAACACGGCAGAGTAAGCTCGCTTACCTACCCCAATAATTATAAAATCAATTATCAGTATGACAACGCTACTAATGTGCTTACATACATTAAAGATCCAACTGATCAAAATATTTGGCAATTGTCCGAAACCAATAAGATGGGTGTACCCTCAAAATCATATGCTGGAAATGGGGCGTTTGAAAAAAGCAGTACTTGGAACAGCAATTTAACCTTAGAATCCATGTCGTTCCGTTACAAAGCTGGAAGTGGAATCGGATTGAAAATATTTGAAAACAAATGGATTTATGATTTTGAAGCCGAAACAGGTAATTTGTTATCACGCCAAAACACTGTTACCACAACCGGAAATGTAAATATTAGTTCTCGCAACCTTACCGAAAGTTTTGAATATGACGATTTTGACCGTTTGACAATGGTAAATTATCCCAACAATGTTACTGCATACGAAATTGGATACAATAGCAATGGGACCATCAATTTTCAGAAGTTTTTCGATCATCAATACAATTATTCATACAATAACACTACGGTTCCGGTTCATGCTCCCACTCAAATTGACCCCATTCCTCCTGCCGAAGCCATTCCTATGCAAAACATCACCTACACCCCTTTCAAAAAAGCAAAAAACATAAAACAAGGCGATGAATTATTCCAAACCAATTTCAATGAACTGATCATTTCCTACGGCATCGACAACGAACGCCGCAAAACCATCGAAACAAAAACCGAAAACGGAAATATCACCGCTACCCGCACCAAGTTTTTTGCAAATAACTACGAATTAATCCAAACCACGCAAAACTCTACCTTCCAAGAAAAAGAAATTCTTTATATCTTTGCACCCGACGGACTTTTTGCCATTAACGAAACCAAAAACGGAGTGAACAAAATGTACTACCTCAGCAGTGACCATTTGGGAAGTATTAATTTAATTGTTGATGGCAGCAATGGAAATGTAGTGGATGATTTGTCGTATGATGCGTGGGGGCGTAACCGAAATCCCGTCGATTGGTCCTACTCCAACTTCACCCTAAGCTCCATCACCGACCGCGGCTACACCAGCCACGAGCAGTTGACAAACTTTGGACTGATAAACATGAACGGACGTATTTACGACCCCATGACCTTAGGTTTTTTGAGTCCCGACCCGTTTGTGCAAAACCCTTCCAACTCCCAAAACTACAACCGTTTTTCGTACGTGCTCAACAATCCGTTGAAGTATGTGGATCCAAGTGGGCATGTTGCCCTTAATCCGTGGTATGAAACTCTAATAAATGGCATGAGATTTTTCAAAGAATATCCAGAAATGGGTGAAACTTTTAAAGACAAAAATGATAATTTATGGAAACTGAAAAAAGACATGAAATTTTCAGATAAAAATGGCAATGTGTTTCTACGAATGATTGGCGATGGATTGTATGTCGAAATAGCAAAATATCAAGAATATCAAGAAAAACTACGACAATATAATTCACAATTCGAAAATGCTGATTTTGGTTTTATTGCTGGTGCCGGAGTGTTTAGAGTTGAGGGGGAAGAACAACAAGTCACAAGGTGGTTGAGCGAGGTCACTTTTGTCAGCACTAATTTGGTAAGTTTTGTAACTGGTATTGGTTCTTCCATTACACATTACGGACCTGATTCAGATGCAACAAAAAGAATAAGGCAATCTTCAGGAATACAAAATGCAATTAATCAATTTGCAAAATCTAATGGTAAGAAAAAATCATATAGCTATCCTTATAGTCCATGTATAAGCAGTATTGATGCTTTTTCAAACACAGTAGCCAGCAGTATTGATGCACACGTAGCTACAGAAGGCAGCCCCGTTCAGTTATTTGTCGGCTCGTATGATGTACAAATTACGCCTATTGGAACTAACCAAATAGGCATTATAGTGACAAATAATACAGGGTTAAATTCTCTACTTTTTCATATTCCCAGTACCTTAGGCATTAACGTTGATTATAGCCGTTCTGGTAATTTTGGATTTCCATTCTCCACTATTACACAACAATTTTACTGGACACAACAAATACCATAATAATAATGATAAAAAGAATTCTATACCAGATGGGTACTTCCCTTTTTTTGGTTGTCTTATTTAGTTGCAATAGAAATGACATGAAAATAGATTATTCTTCAGCTATTGGGAAATACAAATCAAATTATAAAAAAGGAACCGAAATACTTGAGTTAAAATCAGATTCTACTTTCATATACCAGTTAATCGTAAATCAAAATAAAAGGTATAAAGATGTTGGGCATTGGTTTTTATCAGAAAGAGATAATCAGATTACTTTTTATGATTGGTGTGATAGGATTTTTATAGGGTATAATTC
>JAQUHH010000126.1 GCA_028683685.1 Bacteroidales bacterium | reverse complement strand
TTTTATTGAGTTAAAATACTTCTCCGAAAACCTTTACCTTAGAAGCGTTTTTTATTCTGTTTTCTACAAATTCAATATCTTTTATATATATGGTATTGAAATTTCCATATTTTTCAAGCTTTTTCAAAGTACGAGTAAAAGGATCATATTGATATGGAGTAAAAGCATTTGAAATAAGATTTTGGTGGATTAATGATTCATCAAATCCATACATATCTGCCGAACCATTTAATTCAATAATGATAGCTTTTAGAGTTTCTTTTTTAAGAGTTTCTTCGGCTCCTTTTATCACCAAGGTTTCGTATCCTTCTACATCGATTTTTAAGCATATAGGATTTTCTTCTTTTGTAATATGATCAAGTGTGTCGACTTTTACTGAAATGAAATTTTCATTACTCTCTGAATTTTCAGGTAAAACATGATTCACAGCATCAAGAATAGAGGTGAATTTTAATTCGGAAACTTTGTCTGCTAAGCCAATATTTAATAAAACAACTCTATCATTCGCTTGATTCAATGATATATTATCCGTTAAATATTGAAAAGTGATGGGAACAGGTTCAACAGAAATTGTTTTTGCTCCAATAAAAGACGAGGACAATAAAGTATAAGAACCAATATTGGCTCCAACATCTACAAAAACATCTTCAGGTCTAAGAAAATGGAGCAAAAATCCCATATCATTAAATTCAGATAAGCCGCAGTAATATTGGAGTTCGGAAGTTGAAATTCCTTTTTGGATATTAATTTTAGTGTCTCCAATAAAGGAATAAATCATATTGTTGGAATTTATTTTATTGCGAATTCCCCAATATAGAAATCGAGATAAGGTTTTTATTTTATTTTTTTTGGCTAAAGGTAAGCTAAATATGAATTTAAGAGTGCTTATTTTCATTTTGAAATGGATTAAATTTGTTTTGTTTTTAATAATAAAATACTACATTTGTATTGTTCTTCTATTAAATAATGATGTAAAATTATTAAATAAATCTACTTATGGGACATTTAATTCAAAATATTAAATTATCATTGTTGCGATTTGTTTTAACTGTCTCATTATTAACATCTATAATGAGTTTTGTTCATTCTCAAACCGATACTGTTTTTTGGTTTGCTGTTCCAAATTTATCATCAGTATCTGGTGGATTATATGACAGACCTACTTATTTGAGGTTTTCATCATTTGCAAATCCTGCAACTATTACATTAAGTATTCCATCAAATTCTAATTTTAATCCTATTGCGATTAATATGTCTTCGAATACCCATCAATCCATTAATTTGAATTCATACATCGATCAATTGGAAGCGACACCAGCAAATAATGTATTAAATAAAGGTTTGAAAATCAGTTCCACAGCTCCAATTACATGTTATTACGAAGCTGCTGGTCAAGACCAAGCCAATCCAGATATTTTTACTTTAAAGGGTAAAAACGCCTTGGGTTTAGAATTTCATATTCCATTCCAAAATTATTTAAGTAATTGTAGCTCTTCCAATGGTTGTGCTAATTCTTCATTTGACATTATTGCTACTGAAAATAATACTATTGTTTCTATTATCCCCGCCAAAGCAATAGTAGGTCATGTAGCACTTGTGTCTTTTAATATTACATTAAATAAAGGTCAAGTATATTCTGCAACAGCTTCTGGAAGGTTAGCTAATGATCATTTGGGTGGATCAATTGTGACCTCTAATAAACCCATAGCGATAACGATGAAAGACGATTTGGCTAATAATATTCCTGTTTCTCATTGTCAGGATTTAATTGGAGATCAACTAATTCCAAAGGAAGTGTTGGGAACTGAATATATTCTCGTTAAGGGTGAATTGTCTTCTGGAGATAAGTATTACGTATGTGCTGCAGAAGCAAATACAAAAATTTACCAAGATGGAGTTTTAAAAGGAAACTATCAACCTGGACAACTATTGGCTAGTGATTTTAATACTGCAACTTGTTATCTAACATCCGACAAACCAATATGTGTTTTGCATGTTACTGGATTTGGCTGTGAAACGGGCGGAGCGATTATTCCACCCATTACTTGTACTGGATCGAATCAAATTGTTTTGAGTAGAACAACCAGTGATTTATTTAAATTGATACTAATCGTTAAATCTGGTGGGGAATCAAGTTTTACTTTAAATGGTTTAACAAATATTATTCAACCATCTTCCTTTTTAAGTGTTCCTTATACAGCAAATATTTGGAAGTATGCAAAGATCGATGTCCCAAATTCAATGTTATCCAGCGGTAGTCACATTCGAGTAACGAATTCAGCTTATTTATTTCATTTGGCAGTTATTAACGGACAATCATCAGTAACTGGATGTAGATATGGTTTTTATTCAGATTTTAATCGAAGTAATATTTCATGGGTTAATTCAAGTCATAATCCATACAACGCTTATTGTGTTGGTGAAACCATTGAAATATATGTAGATAGTTTAGTAAATGCAATATATTCATGGAGTGGACCCAATGGGTTTTTATCAAGTGTTCAAAATCCAATAATCTCAAATGCATCCTTAAATATGAGCGGAACATATACTGCCACTGCAATTACAAATGGGTGTGAAACAAATTCTATTTCCATAAATATTTTTGTCGAAGCGTCCTCTGTAACTTTGCCCCCTGATATGGTTGTAAATCCGAATCAAGCTGTGAGTATTAATGCTCAAGGAAGTTTTGCTTCGGCAGTTTGGAGTAACGGATTTGTTGGAAATCCACTCCAAATTAATCCCACAATGTCTAATCGGTATTATGTTACTGTTACATCAGAATTTGCTGGCTGTTCAGCGACTGATTCTATAGTAGTTAAAGTAATAGATCCTCCAACAATTATTAAAATTCCAAATGAAATAAATATTTGCGAAGGATTGCCCGTTTCAGCCAGTGTAAATTATTATTATTCATTGCCCGAATGTTCTAATCATTTCGAGTATCGCATACGAACAAATTCAACATGGACTTCTTGGTCTAATTATACTACTGGTATTGATATTCCCACTCTTGATATTTCTGAAATTCAATTAAGAGCATATCAGTTATCGTGTAATAACAGTGGCTATGTAATCAATTCCGACACTTCATACGCAAATTGGATTATTCATCCTCTAATTACACGAGAGTCATTTATTAGAAATCCTTTTGAAGATGGTATTTGTTTGGGAGCAAATTTAAGTTTAACTATCGATACTTTACCAGACGTTCCATACAATATCGAATTTCAATATCAGGCACCTACACAAACTGGATGGATAAATGGAAACTCATTTACTCCAACCAATATGGGAATGGCTTGGATACGTGGCAGAGCAACTGCAGAAGGTTTTGGTTGTATTTCTACAGATTGGGAATGGTTTGCATGGTTGGTTCAACCTCAACCTGAAATTCAAGGATTAACAGATCAAAATATTTGTCAGGGAACAAATGTTGAATTTTTAGCGAATGTTGTGGACGGGTATGGCGAAAACAGCTATCAATGGCAACATTCCTTTTCAGGATGCAATTCGTGGCAAAATATTGTTGGTGAAAATCAAGATTCTTTATTTAGTAATTTGTACAATCAACAAACAACCGATTATTACCGTTTATTGGTTCAACAATCAGGATATAATTGCTTTGATACTTCAAGCTGTATTACAGTAAATGTTTTTGATAGTCCCGTCGTTTCAATAAATGGCAATACTCAAAGTTGTGAAGGGGAATCAAATATTTTCACGGCCACGGCAATAGGTGGAAATGGTTCAAATTCATATCTATGGTATTTCCGCATAGATACACTTCAGCCTCTAACATTCTATACTTCTACAATCGATGAATTTTTAGATGTTTCCAGTATGACAGATTCGTTTTATATTAGTGTGAGTTTAGTTCAATCCAGTCCAGCTTGTGAAGCTTGGAGCGATGAAGTTTTCGTTCGTGTCCAAAAACGACCATTAATAATTCAGCAACCACAATCTGCAGAAGTTTGTTTAAATAATTCGCAAAGCTTAAGCGTGGAAGCAATTGGAGGGATGCCATTAAGTTATCAATGGTATGGACCTGCTGGTTTAATTGTCGGTTCAACATCACAACAGCTTGATTTTGTTAATATTGCGTGGATTGATACGGGATATTATTATTGTGTAGTTTCAAATGTTTGCGGAACGGATACTTCATCCCATGCTCACATTACTATTGGGAGCGTTTATGAACCAGCTACAACAATTTTTGGAATTTCCAGTCGGTGTAAAGGTGCAGGGTGGAATGTGTTTACGGCAAATAGTCTTAATGAGACTTTGAAATTTTGGGAAATCGCACCCAATGAAGCTGGTACGATGGACTCTTTATCGGGAATTATTACCTGGAATCCTGCGTTTGATGGGAATGCTACAATTTCATACATTTCTTCAGCATGTGGAGTTTCTGATACATTAACTCATCAAGTTTCCAATTTATCACCCGTTGGAAATCCAAGCGTGATTTTTGGTGATTCAATTCGTTGTCAAGGATTTGGTTTTTCACAATACACCACCTACGCGGAAAATGCTTTTTCCTATGTATGGCAAATATTAAATGCTGGAATGAGTACCATTAATCCAGCTACGGGATACGTTCTTTGGGATACAAATTTTAGAGCCACTGCAAAAATAGTGGTATATGCTGTTGGATGTAATGGAGCTTCTTTACCCATTTCTAAAGATGTCCATTTTAATGGATTTGTTCCAATTCATAGTTTAGGACATGTGGAAATTTGCTTGGGCGAACCCGCTGTTTTTACCGCTGTATTGGATACGGTTACTCCATTTGGATATCAATGGTTTGGTCCAAATGGGATTCTAGCTGGCGAAAGCGATAGTATTTTTGTTATTTCTTCCGCTTCGCTAAGTGATACGGGAGCTTATTATTGTAGAGTTAATACCTATTGTGGATATTCTTTTACTCCTTTTGATACATTGACGATTCATTTACCACCAAGTGTAAGCTTCACTGCTTTCCCAAATTGCATGTCGGAAAATGTTGCATTTACAAACACATCTTCGTCTGATGATTATCCATTAAATGCACACTGGTATTTTGGGGATGGCACTGAATCAACGGTTTTGAATCCAAACCATTCGTACGCCCTAAACGGGTCATACACGGTTAATCTCACCATACAATCATCATTTGGATGTATAGACAGCACTTCATCAAATATTGTAATTTTTGAAAAACCATTTTTTACGCTTCGTTCAAATGATGTTTTGTGTTATGAATCAACAACCGCTTCAATAACGATTGATATGACTGGTGGAACTCCAGAATACTCATATGTATTGAACAATGGTACTCCTCAAGACACAAATTATTTTGGAAATCTTCCAGCTGGGAAATATTTCATTACTGTTTATGATGATAATTTATGCAGTTATTCCGATTCGGTTATTATTTCACAACCGCATCCTTTGGTTTCAAGTTATCTGTTTTCAAATGTTCTTTGTTATGCTGATTCCTCTGGAATAATTGAGCTCAATGTTGTTGGTGGAACGCCTCCTTATTCATTCAATTGGTCAAATGGAGCGGTGAATTCTACAATTCATGTTCCAACAGGCACATACGATGTTGCAATAACGGATGCCAACGGATGTACAACAAATCGTGCTGGAATTTTTATTTCTCAACCCAATCCAATTGTGATTGATTCTGTAATCGTTCAACGCACTTGTGAATTGGTAAACGATGGAATGATTGCTGTTTATCCAACAGGTGGGTATGGACAATATTATTATTTGTGGTCAAATTTATCTGCCAATGATACAATAATGAATTTGAGTTCTGGTACATACTTCGTTACAATTACAGATGACAATAATTGTCCATATCTACAATCATTTGAAATCTTTCCAAATACTGAAAAATGTTGGGAAATTTGGACATCTTTTAGTCCAAATGGGGATGGAATAAATGATGAATGGAACATTCGGTTTTCTCATTTATTTCCCAAAATGTCTGTTCAGGTGTTCAATCGTTGGGGAGCTTTGGTTTACGAATCCATTGGAAATTACAAACCTTGGAATGGGAGAGGACCTGGAGGAAAATTACTTCCACCGGAAACATATTATTTTGTTGTAGATTTAAGAGATGATGTTACAAAAAGAATAACAGGAACTGTTAGTGTTATTTACTAAAGATGGGTTCTGATAATTATATTTATTTTAGGCGAAAAGAATTATAAAACCTTAGTTTACTTGAGGAAATGCAATTTGCTGAGCAAGCCGAAGTAAGGATTTTATAATTTGAATTCAGCGATAATAAAGCTATTTTTAGAAGTCCCGTAAATGAATCTTTGAAAAGTGGGGATATAAGGTTTGTTTAATAAAGGATGCCTCGCAAAAAGGATTTTGCGGTTTTTTTCATAATTGGCTGAAACCACATTTTTTTTTATTAATTTAAATTCAATAATTGAAAAACAAATTAATATATTTTACTACTTTTGTTTAGTTATTTTTTCTTATGAATGCTTGTGTAATTTCGTTAGAATCTTTAAAAAAAGTAAATATTTAAATAATTAAAATATGATATTGAAGTTCAAAACAGGGAAACTTCCGTTAAATTTTATTTATTTAGGATTTATGCTATTGGGTATTGGTATTTGGAGAATGATTGTATTAGACTGGAGAGGGATTTTGTTTTTCGTAATTTCATTGTTATTCCTTTTTATAGAATCAGGCTTAATATAGATACGGATAATAGAAAATTAAAAAAATACATTGGTTTTTTTGGAATCAAAAAAGGTGAATGGGAATCTATTAAGTCAGTAATTAACCTTCAAATATTAGTGATAAGAGAAACACAAAGTATGAATGTGCTTTCTATTAGTAGAAGAGAAACTAAAGACGTTTATAAACTCTTTATGATATTATCCGATAGAAAAATTGAACTTTTAGCCGGA
>JAQUHH010000125.1 GCA_028683685.1 Bacteroidales bacterium | reverse complement strand
GAGAAGAGGTGGTTCTGCCGAAATTGGGATTTGGCTAAGTGTGGATCCGATGAGTGATAAGTATCCGAGTTTATCGCCTTATGCTTACTGTGCACTAAATCCGGTGATGTTGGTGGATCCGGATGGGCGGGAGATAGTTGTTACGGGAACAGAATCTAATGCCTATGTTTCTCAACTAAGTACAAAAAACCTTAATATATATAGAAATGATAATGATGGCACTTTAGGTTATAATGGAAAAGCCAAAACTAGAGTGGAAAAACAAATGGTTCGTGCAATTGAAAGCACAAATGTTACAGTGAACATTTGTGCTGAAAATACAAATAAAGTAGAAGGAGAAAATGCTAATCTTCATGGAGGTGCATTCTTAGGAACAATTTACGAAATAGATGAAAATGGAGTAGAGCATGTTAATTCGTATCAACAAGTTAATCCCAAAGAACTTTCTAAAATGGATTCTGATATTGGAACAAGTGGAATGTTTGCAAGACATGAGATGACAGAGCCATATGAAGCAGGTTTGATTTCACTATCCGATGCCGGGTCATCTCCTAGGGCAGGTTTGCCAGGATCAGTATATGATATAGCTCATGGTAGAGCGTCTTTTGCTCATGATTTATTAAAAACCACAACGAGTGTCAATCTTCCTAAGTCAGTTTTTAGTGGAAAAACTCCAAATTTTTTAAATACTACTCGTTATTCTGTTTCAAATTACTCAATTTATGAAAAATAATTAATATTTATGAAGAAACTAATGTTGTGTGTTTTTATTTTAGTTACTGTAACAAATATAAATTTGTATAGTCAACATGCCAAAACAAATAATGATACCTTGTTAAAAATCATGAAAGTTACCAAAATCATCAATCAAAAAAAAGCATACTTAATTGAGGTTCAAGATACAATTTGTTATACTATTGTTTCTTTAAAAACACAAAAAAAAAACAAACAATGTAACCTGATTGAAATTGGCAAATCTTATAAATTTATCGTAATACCATATTTTGAGAGTATCATTATTCCTAGGCCTGAGTTATGTATATTAATAGAAGTGGAAGATGAGAAACTTAAAGTTCCATTAATTGGTTCTAATATTTTTTTTACATTAAATCTAAAGGGATTATGTTATACTGAAAATGTTTTATTAAATTAATCTGTTTTTTAGAATGTTATGTGTATTAAGATATAAATAAATTTTAATTAAGATGCCAAAAAAGTATGACAAATTAAAGCAAAATTTTGATGAATAATAATATCACAAAATCGAGGTTGAATTCTTGGGCAACTCCTTACAAATTCAACTCCAAAGAGCTGGATGCCGAAACTGGGCTTTACTACTACGGAGCTCGCTACTACACACCAGAAATTGGGATATGGCTAAGCGTGGATCCGATGAGTGATAAATATCCAAGTTTATCGCCTTTTGCGTATTGTGGGAACAATCCAGTGATGCTGGTGGATCCGGATGGGCGAGAGATATGGATAATTGGAGATGCTGCTAGTGAGGCTTTTAGTCAATTACAAAACAAATCAAATTTATCCGTTATTAACGGTTAATTTTTTTGACCCATGTAATAAGCTGTATTTCAATTTGTTATAAATATCCAAAGTTTAATCAAAAGTTAAATGTATTTTTGGTGCTATTTTTTATCATTATACAAATTTATCCGACCGCAGAGAGGATCCCGAAATAAGAGAAAGTTGAAAGGGAAAAATCATAGATTTTTTATTTTCAAGAAGCGACTATGATTTGATGTTTATATTTTGTATTTGGTTATCTGTGGATGATTTTTAATTATTAATTGTTCTCAATCTTTTCATTTTATTGTTGTCATTCATGAATAAAATCAATATTTAATTCAAACATGAGTATATTTAATTCGAATTTATAATGTACTTTTGCCTTATTATGGAATTTAAAGAATTTGAATTTAAACCTGAGATTGTAGAGGCTTTGTCATACATGAATTTTGTAGAAGCAACGCCCATTCAGGAAAAAGTAATCCCAATTATATTAGAACATCACGATTTAATCGCGTGTTCGCAGACTGGAACTGGGAAAACGGCTGCTTTTGTGTTGCCTATTTTGAGTAAACTTTACGAATCGAAAACCGAAGGCGTTAAAGCATTGATTATTGTTCCAACTCGTGAGTTGGCTATACAAATAGAACAACAGATTCAAGGGTTTTCGTATTTTTTGAATGTTGGTTCGGTGGCCGTTTATGGAGGTGGAGACGGACATGATTGGGAAGCGCAGCGAAAAGCATTGATAAACGGTGCGGATATTGTTGTGGCAACACCCGGAAAATTATTGTCGTATTTAAAAATGGGTCAAGCAAATTTTGACAATCTTAATTATTTGGTTTTGGATGAAGCCGATCGGATGCTCGACATGGGATTTGTGGATGATATTAATGCAATTATCTCTTTTCTGCCTAAAAAGCGTCAGAATTTGATGTTTAGTGCCACCATGCCTCAAAATATTCGTCAGTTGGCGAAGAAATTATTGGTTCAGCCTATTGAAGTGGCTTTTTCAATGTCGAAACCCGCAGAAGGAGTCGACCAAAAAGTATGTTATCTGAATGAAACGGATAAAATTAGTTTATTGAAAAGCGTGATTGCCGATCGACCGACTTACGATTGTATTTTGATTTTCTCTTCCACCAAAGAAAAAGTTGGAAGAATCGTTCGTTCGTTAAGACAAAATGGTATTCCTTGCGAGGGCATCTCTTCAAACCTAGAGCAAAATGAACGCGAAGAAGTTTTGGGTAAGTTTCGAGCAAAGCAATTGCGCGTATTGGTCGCAACCGATGTCCTGAGTAGAGGAATTGATGTAAAAGACATTAATTTAGTTGTCAATTTTGATGTCCCTTCGGATGCCGAAGATTATGTGCATAGAGTGGGACGAACGGCTAGAGTAAATGCAAAAGGCGAAGCCCTCACTTTGGTTAATGCTGATGATTTGAGAAAATTTAAATTGGTGGAAAAAGAAATTGAAATGGAAGTTCCCAAATTGGAAGGCTATCCTTATACGCTCGATACTTCTCGAAAAACATCAAGCAGAAATCATGCCCAACCCGCTAATTCCAGAACTTTTCATGTTAAAAAAAGAGGTTCAGAAAAGTCTTAAATGCTGCCGATTGCTTTGTATAAGAGTCCTTTCAGGTTTTCCTTGTTTTGTGTGTTGCGCCAAAACGAATTTATGATTTAAGTGCTTTTTAGGATGTTTAATCGTAAAAAATCTTACATTTGTATCCACAAAATATTTGTTTTATGAAGTTGAGTGTTGTTATTGTAAACTATAATGTGGAGCATTTTCTAGAACAATGTCTTCATAGTGTTTACGATGCGATTAAAAATATTGAGGCTGAAGTTTGGGTTGTTGACAATAATTCAGTGGATGGCTCATTGGCCATGATCGAAGAGAAATTTCCGCAGGCGAAACTCATCGCCAATAAGGAGAATCTTGGGTTTTCAAAAGCCAACAATCAAGCCATTCGTTTGTCAAAAGGGGAGTATATTTTACTTTTAAATCCGGATACCATTGTCGAACAAGACACTTTTGAGAAGGTGCTTTGTTTTATGGATGAACATCCTGATGCTGGCGGTTTGGGAGTGAAAATGGTGGATGGAAAAGGACGTTTTTTGCCCGAATCAAAACGTGGATTGCCAACTCCTGAAGTTGCTTTTTATAAAATTTTCGGTTTGTCAAAACTGTTTCCAAATTCTAAACGCTTTGGAAAATATCATTTGACTTTTCTAGATCATAATCAGATTCACGAGGTGGATGTTTTGTCGGGTGCTTTTATGCTTATGCGAAGCGAATGTTTAGAAAAAATAGGTTTGTTAGACGAAGATTATTTTATGTATGGTGAAGATATTGATTTGTCGTATCGCATCACAAAAGCCGGCTATAAAAACTACTATTTCCCCAAAACTCGAATTATTCATTACAAAGGGGAAAGTACTAAGAAAGGGAGCTTGAACTATGTTTTTGTTTTTTATAATGCGATGATTATTTTTGCTAAAAAGCATTTTTCGAGCAAACATGCCCGATTGTTCTCTGCTTTGATTCAATTTGCCATTTATTTAAGAGCGGGAATGTCCCTAGTCAAGCGCTTTGTGCTTAATATTTGGCAACCTTTGTTGGATGCTTTGGTTATGTATCTTGGGATATTTGCTTTGGCTCACTATTGGGAAAATAATGTTTTAGCAAATTCCAATATGCATTTTCCAGATCTGTTTTTTCACTTAGCCATTCCAATTTATATTATAATTTGGTTGGCAAGTGTTTGGCTGAGTGATAGTTATGAACGAAAAGCAAAAATATCTAATATAACACGAGGAATTTTGGGCGGAACCATTGTTATTTTGGTTTTGTATGCTTTGCTTCCTGAATCATACCGTTTTTCAAGGGCGATGATTATTTTGGGTTCGGCTTGGTCCATAGCCTCTTTGGTGGGATATCGTTATCTGATTTCATATTTAGGATGGAAGAAATTTAATACAGGAAATACAAACGATAAGCGATTTTTGATTTTTGGTTCATTAGAGGAAGCTGAGAGAGTTTCTAATTTGTTGAGAAATACGACTTTAGCTCCGGGATTTATTGGAATTATCACGCCCGAAAAAGTAAGTCATGCTGCTGTAATTGGGGATATTTCTCAAATTGAAGAGATTATTTCCATTTATGACATCACCGAAGTTGTCTTTTGTGCATTGGATATTCCCAGTGCGAAAATTATTGATTTGATGGGACAATTGCGACACAAAGAAGTCGATTATAAAATTGCTCCACCCGAGAGTTTGTCTATTATAGGGAGTAATTCAATTAATACTTCTGGTGATGTTTATATCGTGAATATCAATTCTATAACTTTGAAAAAGAACAAACGGAAAAAACGTTTTTTTGATATTTTCGCCTCTTTATTTTTACTTTTAATTTTTCCTATTGCATTTATATTCAATCCTAATATTTTTAGGTTACTAAAAAATATTTTTTTAGTTCTGATTGGCAAAAGAACATGGATTGGATTAAATCCGCATGGAACCATGGATGTTAAATCCTATAATCTTCGGGAAGGAATTTTATATGCTACTGATTTTATTGGAATTAAGAATTGTACTTTTGATTTAATTGACAAAGCAAATGAAGCATATTGCAGAAATTTTAAACTCAATAAAGAAATTCAAATCTTTATGAAGCTTTTTGGTTCTTTGGGACGTTAATAATGCAATTTAAAGGGGTTTATTCGTTTTATCTCAAGAGAGATTTTATTTTGAAATAATATTATAATATGACAGATTTGAATTCTAAATGGTATGTTTTTTACTGTCGCTCAAGATCTGAGAAAAAAGTTCTGGAATTACTTTTGAAAGAAGGATATACTGCACTATTGCCAATGGTGAAAGAACTTCGTCAGTGGAGTGATCGGAAGAAGATTGTGATTGTTCCGCTTATACCAGGTTATGTTTTTATTAATTGTACTTCCAGTGATTTCTATCCGATTATTCAGATTCCGCATATTGTCAACGTTGTTCGTATTGGAAATGAATTTGCATTTCTTCGTCAAAAGGAAGTCGATTTGTTGAATGCAATTATGGAAAATGACATTCCAGCATCTACGCAGACATTATCTGTTAAAAAAGGCGAGAGAGTCCGAATTGTTAGTGGTGTTTTGGCAGGTCAAAAGGGAGTTTGTTTCTATGATTCCGAAAATAAATATATCACTATTGCCATCGAATCTATTGGTAAGGAGTTAAAAATAAAAGTTTTATCGGAAGATGTGGAAGTGATAAAAGAATCGTAGAATTATGATTCAAAGTTTTTAAATTGCTTAAACATTTCTGATAGATTATTGTTGTTATATAAGTTAGTAAGAATAATAATTTAGAGATATATATAAATGGCAACATACGATATACTTATGCCTAAAATGGGCGAAGGCATTATAGAAGCGACCATTACAAGATGGTTGAAAAATGAAGGTGAAATGATTTCGGTGGATGATAGTATTGTGGAAGTAGCTACAGATAAGGTAGATACAGAAATTCCATCACCCGTTGAGGGAAAATTGATTCGGCGATTGTTCAGCGAGGGTGATGTTGTGCCCGTGGATGCTGTGGTTGCAATTTTGGAAGTTCAAGGTGCTTCTGTTGAGCCACAAAAAGTGGAAACTTTTTCGGAACCTAAAGTGGAAAAAGAACTTATACAGGAAGATAGAATACAGGAAGATTTGGTGGAAGAAACCGCTGAAGAAAAATTTGATACTATTAAATTTGTTTCTCCTTTGGTGAGAAATATTGCCAAAATTGAAAATATTTCAATGCACGATTTAAATGCCATTCAAGGCAGTGGGGCTGGAGGACGAATTACAAAAGTAGACATTGAGACTTTTTTGAATGCTGCTATATCGACACATCAAAGTGCTCCTTTGGCTGTAGATTCTACTTCTAAATCAGAAGTTTTAAAACTTGAAAACAGTAAAGGTGATGTTGTTGTTCCGATGAACAGAATGAGAAAGTTGATTGCTGATCACATGGTTTCATCCATTAAAACTTCGCCTCATGTAACGTCTATTATTGATGTTAATATGACAAAACTTGTCAATTGGAGAGAAAAGCAAAAACTCGAATTTTTGAAAAATGAAAATGAAAAATTGACCTATACTCATGTTTTTGCTGAACTTGTAGCCAAAGCTTTAAAAGAATTTCCGGGCATCAATGCTTCTGTTCAGGGAGATTCTATTGTTTTGAAAAAAAATATAAATATTGGCATTGCAACGGTTTTACCCGATGGAAATTTAATTGTTCCGGTGGCTAAAAATGTGGATCAAAAAAGTTTGTTTGGGATTGTAAAAGACGTTAACTCATTAGTTTCACGCGCCCGAAAATCCCAACTTCTACCCGATGAAATTCAGGGAGGTA
>JAQUHH010000124.1 GCA_028683685.1 Bacteroidales bacterium | reverse complement strand
GGATAATCTTCGCTATTGCAAAATAGATTGATGGGAACTCCGCTGCCATAATTAGAAGTTAGGCGAGGGGAGTGTAAGCTAAAATTCAGGTTTTCGCCATCTGAAGTGTTTTTGTATACTCTTATTCCTGCAGTAGTGTAAGTATATAAATCCATTTTACCGTCTAAATTGAAATCGTGGTTTTGAACCCAACTTTCAAAAGGAGGAAAAGATTCTCGATATTCGGGAGCAAAAATAAATTTTTGAAATCCACAGCTATTGAATTTAAGAAATGGTAGAATTCGTCCTCCATGTTTGTCGTAAATAATTAAATCGTCTATGCCATTTTGATCTAAATCTACTTCAAAAAACTGACATGAATTTATTCCTCCAAGCCAAGGTAAATCAATGGTTATTCCTTCTGTATTCGTAAATTGTACACTGTCGTTTCTGACAAATCCAAAGTCGTGGGTTTGGGAAAAAAGACTGGGAAAGTGTAAAATTATAAAACTCAGTATGACAATAGCTATTTTATTTTTTTTTATCATATCTCTTTGCTTGATTGACTAATTCTTTATACCATTTTCGACCGTATTTCCGAATCAGAGGTTCTTCTAAATATTTGTATAGGGGCAATCCTTGCCGTTGACCGCTTTTGATTGCTGGATTGCAGATGTTCCATTGACTGTAATTAACCGCATCATAAGTATCATGCTTAGTAATGCGGACAGGAAATAAATGGCAAGAAATGGGTTTGCGAAATTTTATTTTTTTGTCTTTATATGCTTTTTCAAAAGCACATAAAGCAATATCTCCATCAAAAGTAATGAAAGCACAGTCTCGATCATTAATGAGCGGAGTTACGATATTTCCAGTAGAGTCATAATCAATAATTCCATTTTTTTCAATTACGTCAATACCTTCTGGGGTCATGTATTCTTTTACAACATCGTAACACTCTTCAATAATACCCACTTCTTCTTCTTCTAAGGGAGCTCCTGCATCGCCTTCAATACAACAAGCACCTAAGCATTTTGTAATGTCGCAACAGAAATGGATTTTAATAAGGTCATCACTTATGATGGTGCTTTCAATTAAAATCATTTTTTTATTTTTAGTTTATTAGTATTCATCTTCGTCTTCATTTTCGAGTCCTAAACGTTTAAAGAAGGTCTTTTTGTTGGTTTCTCTGCCTGTGCGGTATTCGAAACGAGGGATCCCTTTATCAGCGGAAATGATTCGTTTTTTTGCATCAATAGCTAAAATCATCTTGTTAAATTCTAAGTCGTATGAGAATATTTGCATTGTATTGTTGCGATACCAAAAGTGGAACCATGTACCATCAATATTTAAAAAGAGAGTAAGTTCATCAGAAGTTCGTTTCTTTTGAATTTCGAGAATTCCGGGTACAAAACGGTTGACTTGAACATTTCCCATCATGGCAATTCCCAAATCGCCCACCGAAATAAAGGATTGTGTTTCGGGATTCCATTTAAGAGTAATATCAGAGAAAACGAAAGTATTGAGCAATTTTGGTGGAATACGCCGGAGTTGGTTTCGGGTAAATAGTTCATCTATTACTTTTTCGCCTTCTTCGTTGCCTAGAATTTCAATAATGGCTCGATGATATTTTTCATTTTCAATAATATCAATTGCATCTAAGTTTGTAGAACCTTCAACATAATCGCTTATGTATTTTAATAGTTTTTCATCGAAATAGAAGTTTAGTGTTGCCGAAAGTTCGATGGTTGCTGAATCAGACATCATATAACTTTGAATTCCTCCAAAATTTTTCATTTCTATTCTTCCTAAACGAGCCCCTATATCAATGACTCCAGTACCTTTTGTAATGCAATTTCGCTTATCTAAAACAAGCATATTTCCAGGCAAGGTAGTATCTGCAAGTTTTTCGGCAGAGGCAATTAAGAAGGATTCCATGTCGTGAGAATAAGTTAGATAGCCATAAGCAGAAACAATTTCGGCATCTCGAACGCGCTCTTTTGAAGTGGCAAATGCGGTATATAACCCTCCTTCAGGAGATGAAAGAACAGCATTGGCAATTTTATTTCCATTGATATCTTTACTCTCTTTTGAAGCTGGAATTAATATGTCTTTTGGATTAATATCGGCTTTAAATGCCAAGGGAGCTCTTTGAACGGTATCGCATCCATGTTTAAGGCTGACTCCTCCCGAAAAATTAATAAATTCATTTTCAGCAGTCATTCTAACATCTCCCGCGTAGCCAAAATGTGGACTCAGTGTGAAATCACTTTCCTTTGCAATTTTTCCGTCTGCTAATGTTTTTGAAGCCTTATCTACATATATGGTGTCTAAAATGATGACTTGTTTTTTTTCGAGTTCATCAATGTAATCTATTTTCCCTTTTCCTGTATACCAGTTTCTGGAACCAATGAAAGCTTTGGCATCATAAATTTCATGATATTTTGTGGTTGTATTGGCTAAAATCCTAGCATTTTCAAAACTTTGCATTTCTGCATTTTTATAGATTTTCACATTCCCGTCTCGCGGAACAACAATGGCATCTGCCACTTCAATAAATCGAACTCCATCCGCTTCGATGATGTAGTTTTTTAAATTGTAATTTGCCTTTGTCGCCGTAAAGTATAGAGAATCTTGAGCCGGATGTGTTGAAACTAATTCATTGCCTGTTGAAACCATATCATAAAGATCCCTGGTTGGAGTTCCATTAATGTCTGTAGTTTTATAAGGATCATCATATAAAATAACAATTTCTTCATCGTCCATTTTCCATTCAAAGGCAGTACAATTAGTTTTATACAAATTTATTGGAAACTCAACAAGAGAAGCATCGCCATTGGATTTAAAGTTACCGTTTCGTTTCTGTAAGTCAATTTTTCCGTTTTGATTTTTTGTTTTAAAAGCCAAGTCATTAAATTCCTGAGATTTTAGATTAAAATCAAGAGTGTCGGATACTATTTCATGATGATTAAGAATGTATTTTTCGGAAAATAGCTGTGCTTTCTCAAAATTTATCTCTCCTGCTGCTAATGCACCCGATGGTGTCATTTCAACATTTCCGTCTAAATCGGCTTCATTGAATATTCGCAATGGTTTTTTGTCGCTGTAAACCAACATCCTGTCGTTGTATGGCTCCCAATGCATAAAAACTTTTTCGCCCACAACAGATGGATATTCGGTGCCGGAAGCTTGTTCTCTGACGGTATAGGTGTCTAAATAGGCATTGGCAGAATCAAGGAAAAAATATGAGTCTTTTGTTTGTCCCGTTGAATTTAAAAAATCGATTTTTCCAAATCCGCGTAAGCCCTCGTTGCTCAAATCAAGAGTGTTGGTAAAAACTCCTTTTCCCCCATACGCATTCATCCCTTCGGGACCTGTTTGATGAACAAAACCCAAAGAAAAATCTTTTCGTACTCGAAGAGGTTTATCTATGTCTTTAAAAATACCGCCCGAAACTAAATATCCATTAAATTCTAAGGAATCTGTTTCAAAGTCGTCTAATTGTTCTATTACAAAAGGCAATACTCTGTAATAGAACCGATTCCGGTCGTATACGCCCTTAAATATTTCCGGTTTATCAAAATATACCCCACTTGGAGACAAGCTAGTGAAAATGGGGTATTTGGGCGAGTATTTTGAACTTGATTTATTGTTGGGTTCATCAATTTCAATGGTGCCTTTTAAATCTTGTATGGAGTTTTTTACTAGAACTAAGGGATATTCGCCCATGTAATTTGGTTTTTGGCTTTTATCTTCAACATAAAACATCAGCGAATCAATGATGTTCATCTCAATTTTGAAATGATCGTATTGAAATCGACATTGAGAAGCATTAAAATCAAACAATCCAGCTCGAACCATTCCATTAAATTCAAAATCTCGGTTCTCTTTTACAATAATTTCTTCTCCCCGAGGATACACCGATACAATTTGGGAATCACTAAGGAAAATCTCTTTTACCCCATAAATATGCATGTCAAAATTCATTAAGTTTAGCTTAGCGTTGTTTTTCGACCGAGTATGTGAAACAAATTGAATAATATCGTAGTCTTGTTTTTTTGCATTTGCCAATAAAAAATTTCTCATCTTCGGACGAAGATGAATTTTTTCTTTGGAGGTTTCGTAATCAATGAACCCTAGAATTGCCATTTCCATTAAAAAAGTACGAACATCAGCTTCAGAATAACCAAAGTGTTTAACCAAATCTTCAAAATCAGCAGTCGTTGTTTTGTTTGAACTGTAATATTTATAAAGCGTCAAAAGGGGGTTTGTTTGATGATATTGTTTTATTTTATCAAGGCGTCTTTGGTCAAAAAAATCATAGGATTCAAAAACTGCAGCACGAGGTTCGCCGGGTCCTTGAATCATTTTAAATTCCATCAATTCTTCATCTGTTTTCCAGTAGATGGCTTCAAAGTACATGTCGAGATTGTGAAAAGTATTGAAAAAGGGAGCTTGAGATAAGCCTTGGTTAGTACGATACATGACCAATTCCTTTATTTCATCGTTGTATTTCATCTCAACAGATGAGTGATAAATGGTGTCCTGTCCAATGAAAATATAGGCTCTACATGAACTTGTACTGACATTGGTCTTTCTCAATGTTAGATTTTCGGTGGCGATGACCACAAAATCTTTATTATCTTTTTTGAAAATCAGAAACGCCGGATTATTTTCATCACCAGCTCCAATAAATCGAGCTCCACGCATTTCTATACCGCCTTCAAAATCAACGTTTTCAAAGTAATTGTTCAAACGGATTCGGTAATCGTATGATCGAAATCTCGGATATGTTACTCGTTCTTCGTCAGTGATTAATGTGGCTTTGTCTTCGAAATATCCCAATAATGGTTTAGCGAAAAATTCTGAATTATGATATAAAACGGAATCAGCTGTAAATGATGCTCTTCGAGTGTCAATGCGAACATTTTTCATTTTTGCATATACTTTGTTTCCATCAAAACCAGCTCTTTCCCAATTTACAACTCCTCCTTGGGCAATTATTTCTCGGCTAAGTGGATAATAATAAGCCTTGGTTTTGTAAATAATAACACTGTCTTTGGCTGCTCTTCCAACAACATCTGTGAGTCCAAGATTGACAATGGGTTCATTTTTAAATTCATATGCAAATTCTTTTCCCGAAGAAAACCATTCTACTTGACTGTTTTTTGATAATATCCCTTGCGACATTAATTCCCGTGAATTATCTAAATAATCAACCAATTGAGATGTTTTATTTTGCATTACGTATTTTACGCCTAGCAACCATGCCTCGTAACTTTCATCTTCTTGTTTGCAACTGGTAGCGGCTATAAATGCGTATGTAAAAGCTTCAAATTGACGGTATTGTCGAAGTTTTCGTTCAACCATAAAGTTGATGGTTTCAACATATTGCTCTTTTTGGTCTTCATATATGTTTTCTGAATCCCAATAGACTTCAAATTTTGTTATTAATTCATCCGCACGGGGCTTTAAATCTTTGCTTAAAGTGTTGCAATAGGTCTTTATATTTAACACGGTTTGTGTAAAATCTTCATCGAAAGGTTTTAATGTTTGTGCTTGAATATTATTGAATAATATAAATATTAAAGCTCCTATAAATAACCATAAACGTTTCATAACTGTATTTTTTATTTTACGCAAACCTTGTTGAAATTATTGTTTTTTGAATTGAGCTGCTACCCAGCGATTGTTTTCAAGATGTCGGCAGAAGTTCAATCCTAGGTCCTTGGCTTTTTGCCGAATCAAATCAAAATCTTCTCCTTCATAAAATCCACTAAATAATATGAATCCTTTGGGTTTTAAGGCACTAACATAATAGTGCATATCTTCGAGTAAAATATTACGGTTGATATTTGCGAAAATTATGTCAAATTGTTGATTTGGAATATCTTGAGCTACGCCTTGCATGGCTTTAGCATTTTTTATATGGTTTCGAGCAAAATTTTCGGTGCAGTTTTCAAATGCCCATTCATCAATATCGATGGCAATACTCGAGGCGGCTCCCATTAAATGTGCTAAAATAGCTAAAACGCCTGTTCCTGAGCCCATATCAAGTATTTCTTTGCCTTTTAAATCAAGGTCAAACATTAAACGCATAACGCCCGAAGTGGTTTCATGATGGGCAGTGCCAAATGACATTTTCGGTTCAATAACGATGTCGTATTCGACGCCTTTAATAGCTTTGTGAAAAGGAGCTCGAACCACACATCGGTTGTTAATATTGACTAAAGGATAGTTTTTTTCCCATTCTGAATTCCAATTGATGGTTTCGGGATAGCCAATGGTATATTCAAAAGTAAAAGATTCAAATGGTTGATGATTAAGTTCTTGCTGGATTTCTTCGCTAAACTTCTCGACCGGAATATAAGCCAATAATCGATCATCACTTTCTGCAAAGCTTTCAAAACCAAGTTCGCCTAACCAAGCAACAAAAATGTCGTTGGCTATATGGGGGTCGCTAATTTTACAATTTAATTCTATATAGTCCATTATTTTTGATTTTTTTATGTTTGCTTTTCTATGTTATTATTATAAAATCATCAAAATTATTTTGAATATTGATTTTGAAGATAAGCAGAATGGCTGCAAGATTAATTTAGAATTTCTCTCTATGCATTTGCTGTTATAGATTCGGCAATATCAATGATTTTCAAAAATTCAGTAGCATTTAATGAAGCTCCACCAATTAAACCACCGTCTACATCTGCTTGAGAAAAGAGTTCATGTGCGTTGTTTGCATTGCAACTGCCACCATATAATATAAAGCATTCATCAGCTGTTACAGCATCATGCTTTTCGGTAATTAAGTTGCGAATGAAAGCATGCATCTCTTGAGCTTCTTCTTTTGTTGCTGTTACACCAGTTCCAATTGCCCAAACGGGTTCATAAGCTAAAGTTATCTTTTCAAAATCTAATTTTGACAGTTTTAAAACTGTATTTTCTAATTGTGATTTCACAACATCAAAATGTTTGCCTGCATTTCT